>JBATAQ010000030.1:0-31726 GCA_049661925.1 Dokdonella sp. | reverse complement strand
TCGCTTGCCGTGTCGTCGATCAACGGCTGCGGAATGTGCATGGCATCGCACGAAAAGACGCTCAAGAAGCACTCGGTCTCCGCGCAAGCCATCCAGAGCGCAGTCCGTATCGCCGCCGTTCTGCACGCCGTCGCCGTGGTGCTCGAGCAGGCGGACGCCGCAGCCTGAAAGTGACACTGGCGGCATTCTTTGTCGTCGTAAGTCAGCGCGCAGGAAATGCGCGATCGCGCTGTCCAAAAGTGGACAAGGTCACTCATTCATCGGGCTTGAGAGGTCACGCCTCGTCCACGATCACGGTTCTGCCACGACCGGTGCCGCTTCCCCCAGGAGCGCGCCGATAGCAGAACAGGTTCCCCGCCCGGATGGCGGGGAACCTGTCCGGACCGATGTGATTACCGTGACTGTGGGAAGCCTGAGCGAATGCCCGCGCGGCCGACGCGATCAATAGCGCGGCGAGCGTTCCCAGGCGAGCGCGGTGCGGGCGATCAGGTCCAGATCGTCGAATTGCGGTGTCCAGCCGAGTACGCTTTGGGCGCGGCTGGAATCGGCGATCAGTGATGGCGGGTCGCCAGCGCGGCGTGGTTCCTCGATCACCTTGATCGGTGAGCCGTGCGCACGTTGCACCGCGTCGATCACTTCGCGCACCGAATAGCCGTGGCCATAGCCGCAGTTGACCGTGGTCGAGTCGCCGCCATCGCGCAGGTAGGCGAGAGCGTGCAGGTGCGCGCTGGCGAGATCTTCGACGTGGATATAGTCGCGCACGCCGGTGCCGTCGGGTGTTGGGTAGTCGGTGCCGAAAATGCGCAAGGCGTCGCGCTTGCCGGTCGCCACTTCGGCTGCCACCTTGAACAGCAGGGTCGCGGCGCGCGTCGATTGACCGATGCGACCGTCGGGATCGCAGCCAGCGACGTTGAAATAGCGCAGGATCGCGTGGCGCATCGCACCGATGTGATCGAGGTCGCGGAGCATCCATTCGCTCATCAGCTTGGAGCTTCCGTACGGATTGATTGGCGCGGTAGGCGTCCCTTCGCTGACAAGTCCGCCACCCGGAATGCCGTAAACGGCGGCGGTTGACGAAAACACGATCTGGTTGACACCAGCAGCAACACAGCACTCCAGCAGGTTGCGCGTGGCGCAGGTGTTGTTGCGGTAGTAGCGCAATGGATCGGCGACCGATTCCGGCACGATGGTGCGCGCCGCAAAATGCATCACCGTGCCGACGTCATGTTCGTGCAGCACGCGCGATACCAGCTCACTGTCGCCGGTATTGCCGACGACCAGCGGCGCGTCGATGACCGCTTCTCGAAAACCGGTGCTGAGGTCGTCGAGGACGACGACGCGCTCGTTCGCTGCACGCAACTGTCGCACCACGTGGCTGCCGATGTAGCCGGCACCGCCGGTGACAAGTATCGTGGATCGGGTCATGGCGGGCAGCAGCTCGAGGCAAGGATGATGGGTCATTGTAAGTGGGCCGCGCGGATAGCTCGAATCCAGCACGGCTATCGCTCCATGGCACATCTACTTCATGCAGGTACTGGGCCCCTTGCTGAGCTTGATCGAAGCGCGCGGCGACAATCAACCAGCGCGTTGGGGGCGTCACTGAAGCTGGTGCAGGGAATCTATCCGGGCCACATCGGTCACCACGCAGCGCGACAACAACTGCCCGTCACGGCTGCACCCGAAACTCATGCGCCGCGCCGCGCGATATCAGTTCCTTGCCGTCGACGGCTTCGAGATCCCCTGCGCGTGTGTAGGTATGGCAACCGCGAAGCCCGCGCGACCAGCGTGGCTCGATGCTGCCGATGCGTCGTTCCGAGTATTCCTCAGGAGATAGCGTCAATACTTCGTTGAAGACCACGGCATACCCGTAGTCGATGCTGCAATCCTGGGAAGGTCGAATCAAGCGGCCATCGTGTTCAAACAGGCGGCCTGCGGGGCGCGCATGACGCACGTCGCTGACGATCGGGTTGAGTGGGTGTGGCTGCCACGGGCCAGTTGGTGTGTCGGCGATGAAAAGAAACAGATCGTCCCAGATGCGTTCGTCGTAGCCCAACGCGCTTTCGGTGACATTCGCGAACAGATACCAGCGACCGTCGTGATGGTGCAGCGTCGTATCGACAAAACGCCAGCCGCGCAGGATTTCAGAAACTTCCTCCCACTTGGTCGGGAACTGCGTCGCCCGATACAGGTTCACGCATTGCGCTTCGGACGATTCGACCGTCATCAGCGTTTGCCCGTCGTCTTCGAACACGCACGGATAAGACAAATGCCAGGCGGTCTGCAACACCGGCTGACACGATTTCACGGCCAGTTGCTGGTCGAGTTCGATAACGCTGATGCGGCCGCGTCGCTCCGCGTAGACATACTCTTCGAGAAAGATGTAGTCACGGCCATCGTGCTGAACGGCGCAGGGGTCGGCCCAATAAACTTCCGCTGGAGGGTCGACGCGCGTGACGTCGCGCAGATTCGGCTGTGCAGGGTCGATACCATGATCGCTGCGACGAACGCCGAGGAACCAATTTTCCACGGTACCCAGTCGTGGAATCTGCCGGCGTAGTCCGCGACCAACCAGACGCAGCAGGAACTGAAGCATCCTGAAGGTGCCGGGCGGCTTGAACTCCGTCGCGGGCTGAGAGTGCAGCGGAACGCCGCGGGCCAGTTGCCGCAATGCGCGCAACAGCAACGGCGGCACGCGCAGCAATTGATGGGCACGATTGCGTGCAAACGAAAGTTGCGACGTCGCGCACCAACTCGGCTGCAACAGTACACGAACGCCCGTGTCCGACATGATGACGTTCAAGCCGCCGAGGGTGACCGGATCGCCCCGCAACAGCGGTGCCAACAACCAGGTGGCAGCGCGGTGCGGGTCGGTCGAGCGACGGTCGAAACTCCAGGCACCGTGGCGGGCAATCGAGGCCAGATCAGATCCAACCGCTGGCAAGCCGAAGGCGATGATCAAATCAGGACGCAGTCCCGCGAGGCGCTTCTGGTCAAGGTCGCTGACTTCCAGCGAAGACTCGTTCGGCCGCGCGATGCATGCAGAGAACACGATCTGCGGCAGACGTCCCGGCAACGACGAGCTGGCTGTCGCCGCGCGTGCGACTCCAGCGAGGACCGCGTCGCTGCGCAGGAACAGGTCGAACAGCATTGGAAAACGGCGCAGCGGACGCACCGCGATTGCCGACACGTTGACGACCTCGGCGACATCGCTATCGACCAGCGCGGCCAAGGTTTCGGCAATCCAGGTCGGTGCCATCAGGTTGTCGATCAGCACGACGATGCGTAGTTTTTGCATGCCATCGGGAAGTGGCTGGTACAAACGCGATCGGGCACCGCCAGTCGTTGCCGTCACCATCACGGGTCCACGCTATCCACGCCAGTGTCGTCGCTCACACGGCGAGGGTGACCATCCTGAAAACCCGATTTCCCAGTGAGTCGCATTGCCCGACATTGCCCCCTTTGCTTCGCGCGGAGTTCACAGCGCCTGGGCGCTGGAAGCAGGGTTCGATGATAACGGCTTTATCAACTGACACCAGTCAGCGATGCGACCGTGCAGGTGTAGGCGATCATTTCGCGACATGATCAAGTGGTCGCAATCGGGCCAGAATTCGAAGTCCACACGCGGATCGTCGACAGCTTTCCCGAATGTCTCGCGAAATTGTCCGGGATCCAGGAAATAGTGGGCGATGCCGCCGGTGTAGATGGCCAGCACGCGAATATCCTTGCCTAGGATTTCCTGCATCTCGGCAGGTTCGGTGCCCGCCTCGGGCCAGTCGCGAAAATGCTCCTCGCCCGGTTCCTTCTTGCCCGGCAGGATGCGGCGCAAGACCATGCCCGACCAATCCGTTTTTGGTCGCGCGAGGAAAAGTTTCGCCTGCCCACGTCGGAATGATCGACCCGGCCGGGCGACGGCGTCGATCAGCAACAGCCCGCGAACACGTGGATCGGCGAGCGAGATATTCCAGCCGCGATCAGCGGCCGCACAGATTCCACCAATGATGTATCCGTGCGCACCGAGGTGCTGGTCAAGACGATTGAATACATCGCTGATGACGTCGAACTCGCTCGACGCCGAGAACGCGGATTCTCCAATCCCGGGCATGTCGAAACGCAGCACCGGATGGCCAAGCGCTGCCAACCTGCGCGCCAATTGGACTTGCTGGCGGAACGGACCGACCCGGTGTACCAGGCCGACGTTGAACAGCACGACCGCTGGTCGCAACGGAAGGCCTTGAGCGGCCTGAGTCAGGATGCCGAAGCGGCCTTCAGCGAGTTCGACTATCTCTTCGCGGCTCATGGACGGGCCTTGAAGCTGGTGCCGATCCAGTCCACGGCGGCCCACAATTCGTCGCCAAACAGGTTTCGATTCTGCATGTCGATCTTGTTCACCCAGCCAGCGATGGTCGGGCTCAACGTGAGCTGGCGCGCGTAAGGCCAACGGTCGGCAAGGATTGATTCGGCGTGGGCCGCCAGGTCGACCGGAATCCGCGGCGGCTCTGGCCAGTCGGCGAACAACAGCTCGTTGCGCAGTTCGGCGCTGCAATGGCTGCCGAGCAGCCAGTCGGGCTCGGCGGACTTGGGAAGCTTGGGCAACAGCGGAAAGCGCTCCCGATCACTGCGCTCGGCAAGGTCGGCCTTGAGCAGGTCACCCAGCCAGTCGGCACCGCTGGCCAGTGGCTGCCAGAGCAGCAATCGGTCAGCCGCATCAGCACAGGATATTGCCGGCCAGGCACCGCCGCGCACGCCGGCCAGCAGCAGCGATGCGCGACTGCGCTCGCGCATCCATGCGATCGCGGTGCGCGTGTCGATGCTGGCACCAGCCAGGCTGAAGTCGACATCGTCACCACCCGAATCCCCGCTACCGAAATAGTCGAAGCGCAACGTCGCCCAACCCTGTTTCGCAAGACGCCGGCAGGCCAGGGACAACATGCGGTAGCTCATGAAATGTTCGTGCAGCAAGGGCACGCACAGCACCAGCAGCGCGTCGGCCTCGGCCAGGTTGCCATCGACGATGGCAAACAGCCGGCGGTCCGCAGCGCCGATGTATTCGGGTTGCGAAACGCTCACTTCGTGCCGATTCCGAACAAGCCGAGCATCTTGCCGACCGCCGTCTGTCGCGGTACCGAATCCTCCATCGACGGCAGCTTGGCCGCCAGCGAGCCCAAGGTGCCGGTCGCGATCATCAGCAGGTTCATCCGAACCTTGGTGTCCTTCTGCACCTGCGTCGCCATTTCCACGGCGAGCAACGAGTGGCCGCCGATCTCGAAGAAATTGTCGTCGTCAGCCACGGCGTCCAGTCCGATCATTTCGCACCACAGCGCCGCCAGCCAGGCCGTTCGCGCATCGCGAGTCGGTGCGGCGGGATCTGTCCTGGATGGTGTTGTCGGCTCCGTACTGAACTTCGCCGTTGGTGGCGGTGGCAGCGCGTTGCGATCAAGCTTTCCATTCGGCGTGCGCGGCAACTCGTCGAGCACGATGATTTGCTGCGGCAACATGTAGCCGGGCAACCGTTCGCGCAAATGCTCGCGCAGCGATTCGGTCGGATCATCGGCACTGGCGCGCGCACCGATGTAGAGCAATAGACGCTGATCGCCCGGCGCGTGTTCGTGGATGGCGGCGACAGCTTCGCCCAAGCCCGGCAACTGCAAGGCTGTGGCTTCGATGTCGCCAAGTTCAATGCGATGACCGCGGATCTTCACCTGATGATCGCTGCGGCCGTGACAGTAGAGCCGACCATCGCGAATGCTGCCGACGTCGCCGGTGCGATACCTGCGCGCATCGGTGCCACGGCGAGGATCCGCGATGAAGCGATCGGCGGTCAGGTCTTCGCGATTCAAGTAACCATCAGCAACGCCAGCGCCAGCGATGACGATCTCGCCGCGCTCGCCTTCAGCGACCGGATGGCCGCCAGCATCGAGCAGATAGATATCGGTATTGGCAATCGGCTGGCCGACCGAGATGTCGGCCGAGTCGGCATGAATGCGTTGCAGCGTTGACCAGATCGTCGTTTCGGTCGGTCCGTACATGTTCCACAGCTCGCTGGCATGAACCAGCGCGCGATCCGCAACGCCACGCGGCAGCGCTTCACCACCGACCAGCAATTTGAGCCCTGCAACGGCGTTGTCACCAGCACCGTCCAGCAGCATTCGCAACAAGGTAGGTGTGGTTTGCAGGATGCTGACATCACATTCGCGGATCAACGCAGCCAGTGCCATCGGCTCGGTGATTTCGTTGTCGTCGGCAATCACGATACGGGCACCGCACAGCAGCGGCAGGTAGATTTCGAGGCCGGAAATGTCGAACGACAACGTGGTCACCGCGACCAGCGCGTCATCCTCTTGGATGCCCGGCTCGCGACGCATCGATGTCAGAAAATTGACCAGGTTGCGTTGCCGAATCCGAACCCCCTTGGGGTGCCCTGTCGAGCCGGAAGTGAACAACACGTAGGCGAGGTCGTTCCCGTCAAGCAACGGCAAGTCAGTGGTGATTGGTTCTCGCAAGTCGAGCTCGTCCAGCACCACCAGGTCGCGACCGCTGGCGACGGCCGGCGGGACGTCATCGCGTGCCAGGGTGACGATGCGTCGCAGCGCCGATTGTCCAGCGATATCGAGCAGGCGTTCTTCAGGATAGCTCGGGTCCAGTGCTACATAAGCCGCACCAGCGCGCTGTACGCCGAGGGTTGCAATGGGCAGTTCCACGCCGCGTGGGAGACAAACCCCGACCAGTTCGCCGCGAGACACACCACGTTCGACCAGGTGCGCGGCCAGCGCGTCGATGCGCTGGACCATGCCCGCGTAGGTAAGTCGCCGCTCGCCCGCTTCTACTGCGATGCGCAACGGGGTTGCCTGCGCCTGCGCCGCGACGAGCGCGGGCAGGTTTGCTCCGGGATCAATCGCGGCCTCGCTGCCTTGCAATAGTGGCGTAAGTGTCACGGGCATCAACGACGCTGCTGGCGTTGGCGTTGCTTTCGTTCGCTGTTCTTTTTCGTCGGCATCAGCAAGCGACATCGGCGCACGTGAGGCAGCCAATATCTCCTCGAGTATGTCGTTGCCTTCGTCGCCGTTGATGCTGTCGATGGCCAGCGCGGGAGATTCTTCGCTTGTGTCGAACGACAGAGCTGGTTTGGATTCCGTTTCGCTTGATTCGTCTATTGACACGACGGTCGACACCGGCAGCGCCTCTTCATCGCGAGGTGAAGCGGCGACGTCCGGTTTGCGCTGTGCGGGTGTCTGCGCAATTCCACCAACCTCGCCAAGCAACGCTTCGTAGCGCCGCACGAACGACTCGACCGTAGTCGCATCGAACAGTGCGCTGGCGTAGTGCAGGTCCATGCTGAGGCCGTCGCCGACCTCGCTCAAGTTGACGAACATGTCCCAGAACAGTGAAGTCTTCGGGCAGTCGCGCAAGCTGGTCGTCAAGCCGGTGAAATGTAGCAGCGGCAAGCGTGGATTGAGGTTGAAGACGACCCGTGTCAGCGGACTGCCGGGCTTTGCCAGCGCTCCGTCGCGGATGAGATTCTGGATGCTCACATCCTGATGATCGGCGGCATCGAGCAGACGGCGATGGGTCTCGTCCAGCGCCGCTTCCACCGTGCCGTCCATATCGGGATTCAAGCGCAATGGCAGCATGTCGGCGCCATCGCCAAACAGGCTGCCGCTGCCGGCCAGCGCCTGACCGGCAAACGGGACGCCGACCACGATATCGTCCTGACCGGAAAGCTCCGCAAGCAGTCGGGCGTAGGTATGCACGAGCACGCTGTACAGGGTCACACCGCGCTTGCGCGCCTGCGTGCGCAGGGCGGACAGCAACGCGGTCCGGAGGTCGTGGGTGATAGTCGCCGCCGCGTAATCGGGATGACGACCACGCGGGCGATCCAACGGTAGTTGCAGCGGCGCTGGCGGGTTCGCGAATTGCTGTTTCCAATAGTCAGTCGCGGCCAGGCCCTGTTCGCCGCTGCGACGCTGCCGCTCGGTGTCGAGATAGGCGCGGTACGACTCGGCATGTTTGAAATCTGGCTTGGTGCCGGCAACCGCCGCGTTGTAGCCATGCTGAAGTTCGTCCAGCAATACCGCTTCCGACCAGCCGTCGAAAATCAGGTGGTGGCCGATGAACAGCAAGGCATGCCGATCCGTATCCAGTCGAATCAAGTGCGCGCGTGCCAACGGCGCGTGTTCGAGGTCGAACGGAATCGCCATCTGCGTGCGGCAATGCGCGGCGAGTCGACGATCCACGTCGCTGCCGGAAAGATCGATTTGCTGAAGTTGCAGGGATGCATTCCTGTCGAGCCACTGCCCACTGCCGTCGCCAGCAATACACAGGCGAAAGGCTTCGTGGCGAGCAACGATGGCGTCCAATCCAACGGTCACCGCGGCAACATCGAGCCTGCCGTCGAGATGCAACAGCATCGACTCGTTGAACGCCGCGTTGGACTCGTCGCTGTACTGGCAGGCCAGCCACTTGTCGCGCTGCGCATCGCCGAGTGGGAAGCGTTCGCTGACTGCTTCAACTGGCATGGTCGCGATGGCAGGCTTGTGTTGAATCGCATCGACCACCGCGCCACCGACTCGACTCAGAATCTTGGCATCCAGCAGCGTACATGCCGCGTCGCTGACCCGATTGAAAATTTCGTCGACTTCAAGTTCGCCATGCGCTTCGGTCAGGAAGCCGTTGAACTGCTCGTATACATGCAGCCCGCGTTGGCGCAGTGCGTACCAGAACAAGCCCGCGAACGGCTGGTCGTCATCGACCAGAATTCGCCACAGCGAACTGAAACCCACCGCTTTCATTGGTGCGCGCAATTGGCGAAAACGCTGATTGAGGCGAGCCACCAGACCTTCAGTGCGCATCGTGATGCCGCGCTGCAACGGCGGGCCTTCATGCTTCAGATGCAGCAACGCCGCGCGCGCAGCGGCAAGTGCCAGCGGATGGCGCACGAAAGTGCCCGCGAAATAGGTAACGCCGGCTTCGGGATAGCTGTCGTCACCAAACTGCCAGTCGCCACCGTCCAGCGCATCCAGCCACTGTGCGCTGCCGGCGATCACCGCCAGCGGCAGGCCGCCACCGATCACCTTGCCGTAAGTCGCGATATCGGCGCGCACGCCGTAATACTCTTGCGCGCCGCCTTGGGCGACGCGGAAACCGGTGATGACTTCATCGAAGATCAGCGCGCAACCGGCGTCATCGCAAAGCCGTCGCAGTGATTTGACGAACTCGACCGGTTGCAAAGTCGGGTTCTTGCTTTGCACGGGCTCGATCATCACCGCAGCCAGTTCGTGGCCGCGCTCGCGAATGACGGTGAGCGCTTCATCGCTGCCGTAGTCGAGCACGAGCACGTTCTCGACCGCACTGGCGAGGATGCCAGGTGCGGCAGCTATCGAGCGCAGTCGCTTGGTTCCACGCACGATCACTTCGTCGAAGATGCCGTGATAGCTGTTCGCGAAAATCACGATGGTGTCGCGACCGGTCACGGTGCGCGCGACACGCATCGCGCCCATCACGGCTTCCGAGCCGGTGTTGCAGAACGCGACGCGCGCCATGCCTGTCATGTCGCTGATCAAGTCAGCGACTTCGGCGGTCAGCGGATGCTGTGGCCCGATTTCCATGCCGCGATCAAGCTGATCTTTCAACGCGCGGACGATGTAATCAGGTTGATAGCCAAGGAAGTTCGCGCCGAAGGAATTCAGAAGGTCGATGTATTCATTGCCGTCGATGTCCCACAAGCGCGCGCCGTGGCTGCGCTCGACGACGATGGGATAGACAAGTTCTTTCCAGAGCGGATTGAATCCAGTCACTACGCGCGGATCGGCCATGCGTTTGCGCTGGCTTTGGCTGAACGCCTTGGAACGCGATGTCTGGTTGTTGTAGCTTGCAATGAAGCGATCAATCCACTGCCGTTGTTCTGGCGTGGCCATCGATTTGCGATCGGTACTGATCCGCGCCGATGCGCCGAACGGTTGCGCACGCAGATCGGCGCGTTCAATGATTTCGGTGCTCGTCGTGGCGATGGGCGCGTGCATCGGTGCCGATGCTGTGGGCTGTTGTATTCCCGCAAGATTGCTCAGCAGCGCGGTTTGTTGTTGCAACAAGGCAAGCTGGTTCTGGATGAGTGCGGCCACTACGTTCGGATTCGATACCGGCATCGCATTCGGCGATGGGATGACGGAAGTCGAAGCCAGCTGCGGAATCGCTGCGACGTCGGCTGGCAGTTCGCGATCCAGCAATTCGCTGAGCGCATCGACGTTGTCGAGGTCTTCCATCAGGCGACGGAACTTGAGCTTCAACCCATAGCGTCGCTCCAGTTCCAGCGCCGCCTGCGTCAACGCCAGCGAATCCAACCCAATTTCAAGAAACACCGTCGCTCGCCCCTCGACGCCGATCGTTTCGCCGGAAAGATTCTCGAACAACTCGGTCAGTTCCGCTGCCAGACGCGCTCGCCGTGGTGGCGCGTGGATCGGATTCGCGGTCGCAACGGGTGCGGGAGAAATCGGAAGAGGTGTAGGAATGGACATGACAGACCCTGCCGCCATATCGGGCGCAGTGTGGGCAGGCGCATCGATCCAGTAGCGCTCGCCGTGAAAAGGATAAGTGGGCAGCGGCAGCAAGCGACGCTGCTGGCCGGCATAAAAGCGAGCGCTGTCGGCCATCACGCCACGGCAGGCGAGTTCGCCGACAGCGTTGATCAGGTGCCAGGCATCGTCACTACGCTGTCCAGCCTGGCCGAGGCTGGGAATCGCACGATGGCGCAATTCGTCGGTGCGCCGGATCAGTCCGGTCAGCGCCTGGCCCGGGCCGACTTCTATGAACATGGCATTGTCCTTTGCCGCGTCCCGGACCGCGTCGAGAAAGCGCACCGGCTGGCGCAATTGACGACACCAGTAATCGGGCGACGTCGCTTCGTCATCGGCGATTAGCGTTCCGCTCACGCAGGAATAAAACGGCTGCGTTGGCGCATTCAAGGTGACGCCGTCGAAGGCGCGGCTGAAGGGCTCGATGGCAGCTTCCATCGACGCGGAATGGAAAGCATGGCTGACCCGCAGCGCCGAGTTGGCGATGTCCGTGCTTTCCAGCTTTTCTGCAAAGCGTTTGATTGCGGTCGCCGGTCCCGCGAGAACGGTCAGCTCGGGCGCGTTGATCGCTGCGATTTCGACGCCTTTGGGTAGTTGGTCCTGCAGGAAATCGACCGCGCTGCGCACCGCCAGCATCGCGCCTTCGGGCTGCGCCTGCATGGCAGCCGCTCGGGCGACGACGAGCGCCATTGCATCGCGCAGCGAAAATACACCGACAAGACAGGCGGCGACATACTCACCGATGCTGTGACCGATCATCCGATCCGGGTCAATGCCGATGGATTGCCACCAGCGCGCCAACGCGTATTCGATCGCGAACAGTGCGGGTTGCGTGTAGCGGGTTTCCGCAAGCAGCGCGTCGGCCGCTTCTTCCTCGCCAGCCAGTGGATGGATCAATGCCATCAGCGAACGATCGAGCAGGGCGGACGCGATTTCGCAAACATCTTCCAGCGCATCGCGGAACGCGGGTTCGCTCGCCATGAGTCCACGCGCCATGTTCGCGTGCTGTGAACCCTGGCCGCTGAAAACAAACACAACAGGTGGTCGTTTGCTGACAGCGCCGTGTGCGCCAGCGCGTTGCATGCGTGCCAGTGCGGTACGCGCATCGCTGATCGTCGTGGCAGTGACCTGGCACCGATATTCGAACGCGCGGCGACCTTCACTCAAGCTGTAGGCCAGGTCGGGCAGGTCGCTGTCGTCGTACTCCTCCAGTGCACTTGCCAACTCGGCAACGCGGCGTTGCAGCGCTGCTTCATCGCGAGCGGACAGCAACAGGCTGCTGACGGCGCGACCGCCGCTACTCGCGACTGCCAGCGGCGCCTCTTCAAGCACCACATGCGCGTTGGTACCGCCGACGCCAAAGCTGCTCACGCCAGCACGTCGCGGAGTCAAGCTGCGTGGCCAATCGACGGCACGACCGGAAACCTTGAACGGTGTTTTCTCGAAATCGATTTCTGGATTGGCCTTGTTGTAGTGCAGCGTCGGCGGAATGCGCTCGTGATGCAACGCCAGTGCCGCCTTGATCAGACCCGCTACACCGGAACCGGCGACCAGATGACCAAAGTTGCCCTTCAATGATCCGAGCCAGCAATACTGGCTGGCATCGGTATCTTCGCGATAGGCGCGGGTCAGCGCTTCCACTTCGATCGGATCGCCAAGCGCTGTTCCAGTGCCATGGCCTTCCACATAGCCGATGGTTTCCGCGCCAACGCCAGCGCTGCCCAAGGCCAGTCGAATCGCTGCCGCCTGACCGCGCACGCTGGGGGCAGTGAAACTCGCCTTGTCGGCGCCATCGTTGTTGACGCCAACGCCGCGCAAGACAGCAAAAATGGTGTCGCCATCGGCTTGCGCATCGGCCAGTCGTTTCATCGCGACCATGCCGCCGCCGGATGAAAACACGGTGCCGTTCGCAGCGGCGTCGTAAGGTCGGCAAGTGCCGTCGGCTGACTCCATGCCGCCATCGATCGGCAGGTAACCCGACTCCTGCGGCACGACCAGATTGATGCCGCCGGCCAGCGCGACATCGCACTGCCAGCTCATCAATGCGTACCAGGCCTGGCAGATCGCCACCATCGAAGTCGAGCACGCCGTGTGGATGCTGATCCCCGGTCCGGTCAGGCCGAGGCGATGCGCGATGCGAGTGGCGACATAGTCTTTTTCATTGCCAAGCATGGCCGCGAATTCGCCGCTGGCCTGGATCAGGTCGGGCCGCGCATCAAGTAGCTTGCGATAGCCGTTATTCGAGGTACCAGCGTAGACACCGATGCTGCCGGCATATCGTGCTGGATCGATATTGGCGTGTTCCAGCGCGTTCCACGAAAGCTCCAGCAGCATGCGTTGCTGCGGATCCATCAACAGCGCTTCGCGCGGTGGAATGCCGAAGAAGGCGGCATCGAAAAGATCGGCATCGGCGACCACGCCGCGCGCGGCAACATAGCTCGGGTTGTTGCGCAGCGATTCTGGAATGGTTGGCGACAACTGCTCGGGCGTGAAGCGGCTGATGCCGTCGTAGCCGGCGACCAGCAAGGCCCACAGTTCCTCGATGCCGTTGGCATCGGGAAAGCGGCCGGCCATGCCGACCAGAGCGACGCCGTCGAGTTGATCGCTCATCGCGAGCCTCCGCGTGGACCAAAGCGGCTCAAGGCATCGCGTTGGCGTTCGCCGCGCGTGCTGGCGGCGGCAACGGTGCGATCCGTGCCAGAACAATTGCCGAGCATGCGGACCAGACCGGCGATGCTTGGCTGGTCGTAAACCTGCGCAGCCGACAGGACATGACCGTGCTTGCGCAATTGCGTCAATGCGCGCACCACGGTCAGTGAACGGGCACCATGATCGAAAAGATTGTCATGCGCGGCGATGGGCGTCACGTCGAGCAACTGTTGCCACATCACGGTCATCTGTTCCTCCAGGCTGGCGTCGTCGGGCCATGTCAGCGACTGCTCGTCGGCCTGGCGCGCAAGAGCGCGTCGGTCGACCTTGCCGCTGGCAGTCAGCGGCAGGGCAGCGTGGACATGGAACTGACGAGGTAGCAAGTAGGATGCCAGATGGCCAGATGCGTGTTCACGCAGGCTGTCCAGCAAAGCTTGTTGGTCGGCATCTGCATCGCGCGCAACGACATGGGCAACGAGTTGGCTGGCACCTGCCGACGTGCTCGCGACCACCACCGCCTCGGCGATGCCGGGATGGCGGCCGAGCACTATCTCGATTTCCGCCGGCTCCACCCGAAACCCGTCCAGCTTGATCTGCTGATCGAGCCGACCGAGGTAATGCAGGTGCCCTTCATGATCACGCCGAGCGCGGTCGCCGGTGCGGTACCAGCGCGCGCCGTCGCGTTTTATGAAGCGTTCATGGGTCAGCTCCGGTGCACTGGCGTAGCCGGCGGCAAGGCAATCGCCGCCGAGCAGTAGTTCGCCTTCTTCGCCCTCAGCGACTTCGTTTAATTGGTCGTCGACCAGCAAGATGCGAACATGCGGCAGCGGTGTGCCGATCGATGGTAGTTCCGGCCACGCGGACGGATCGCCCGTCAGCTCCAGTGCCGTGACGACATGGGTTTCGGTCGGCCCGTAATGGTTGTGCAGGGCGGCACCGGGCAGTGCGGCGAACAGCGAACGCAAAGCTGGCGTGATGCGCAATTGCTCGCCAGCAGTCACCACGTCACGAAGATCGGCCGGCATCGTACCGCCGGTCGCGACCGCTTCGGCAAGTGCTTGCAGGCCAACGAACGGAAGAAACAAGCGCTCGACTCGCTCACGTGCAAGAAGATCGAGCAATGCGTACGGATCGCGGCGTTCGGCATCGCTCGGTACGACCAGACTGCCGCCGGTGGCGCGCGTCGCGAAAATTTCCTGGTAGGAAACGTCAAAACCCAGCGGCGCGAATTGCAGCGTTCGTGCGGCGCGCCCCAGTCGCGGATGATCGACATGCCACCGGATCAAATGATCCACCGCAGCGCTGCGCATCGCGACGCCTTTCGGAACGCCGGTCGAGCCGGACGTGAAGAGCACGTAGGCGAGGGCGTCATCGCCTTCGACGATATCGCCGCGCCTGGTCAACACGTGCGCTGCGCTCGTCGAAGGCGTGAAAGTGCCGTCGCCTGTCAATTCCAGCAACGCAGTGTCGACAGGGAAGGCGCTACGAGTGGCGGTATCAACGATCAACAGTGCCGGCATTGCGGCGTCCAGCATCAGCGCCAGCCGTGCAGCGGGGAATTGTGGATCAAGCGGCACGTAGACCGCGCCAATGCGGCGACAGGCGAGGATCGCAACGACGGCATTCAGTCGACTGCCGACAGCAATACCAACTCGATCAACTGCGGTGACACCGCGACGAGACAACCCTGCTGCGAGCGAGTTGGTGCGTTGTTCCAATGCAGCGGAGTCCAGACGAATCGCGTAATCAACCAGCACGAACGGCGCGCTGCTGGTCCAGCCTTCGCCAGCCGCCGTTGTATCCGGCGCGTTTTTTCGATCCTCTGGAATCGTGGTCACCCGTGGCCTCGTCGTTGCACGATGGGGCATTGTCACCGATTCCACGCGCGGCCAGCCGACGAAGCGGCCGGGTCGCTAGGATTAGCGTGCGCCGCGTCCGAACAACACGATCTCGACGGTCTGCACCAGGATCAGCAGGTCGAGGAAGAAATCGTGGTTCTTCACGTAGAACAGGTCGTAGGTCAACTTCTCGGCTGCGTCGTCTTCAGAAGCACCATAGGCGTAATTCAACTGCGCCCATCCAGCAAGGCCCGGCTTCACACAATGACGCAGCGGGTAGTAGCGAATCTTGCGGCTCAGTTGATCGACAAAGGTTGGCCGTTCCGGGCGTGGTCCGACGAAGCTCATGTCGCCGACCAGCACGTTCCACAATTGCGGCAATTCATCGAGGCGGGTCTTGCGTATGAAGCGGCCGACGCGGGTGACGCGATCATCGTTTTCAGTCGCCCAGCGCGCGACGCCATCCTTCTCGGCGTCGGTGCCCATGCTGCGAAACTTGTTGAGCAGAAACGTGCGGCCATCCAGTCCGGTGCGTTCCTGCCGATACAGCACGGGTTTGCGTGCACCCGATTCGATGCGGATCGCCAACGCCGTCCCCAGCATCAACGGCCATGACAACAACAACACGATCAATGCCGCCAGCAGGTCGAACGTTCGCTTGCTGAATCGGCGCATCTGCGAGGCATTGAAGCCCTGCGAAAACACCAGCCACGAAGGATCGGCCAGGCTCAGGTTGATGGTGCCCAGTTCACGCTCGAAGAAGGTGGCAAGGTCGGTGATGGCAACACCGCGTTGCTTGCATTCAAGCAACTCCTCCATCGGCAACTGACCACGACGATCATCGGGACCGACCACGATTTCGGCAATCTGCAAGCGTTGCGCGTGGGCAGCCAGCGATTCGTGCGGCGAGACGATGGTCTCGGCTGGTACCACATGATGCTCGTTCGCCAACGGTCGGAATCCGACCAGATGGAAGCCACGACGATCAACGCGCCGACGCATTCGCTGGATGATAAGCGCGGCACGCCGGCCCGCGCCCAGCACCAGCACGCGGCGCTTGAGCAATTCCGTATCGATCATGCGCATGAATATCGAGCGAAACAGGCTGACCGCGACAAAGCCAATCAACAAACCGCTCGCCATCACACCACGGCCAACGTAGAAACCGGGAATCAGGTAGAACGCGAGAATGAGTCCTGCACCGCCCAACGCAAACCCGACGGCCTGGCGCGCGAACATGCCGAACCAACCTTCGCGCATGCGCGGCTGATACATGCCCAGCGCAGCCATCGCGATGACAATGACGCTCGCGAAGAGCCCGAGTTTCAATCCCAGCCGCTCGGAGAACTCGGCGAGTGCAGCGGCATCGCCCCAGAAGCGGATATGCATTGCTGCCCACAGCGAACCCGCGAGCAATATCAGTTCGGTGATGGCGAGCATGCCCAACCAGCGAGCGGTCTGGCCGCGGATGAAGGTCAGCGCCCAGTGGCTGGGCGGTGCGAACGCAGGAATGGGTGTGCCGTCGTTGGCAGCCGATGGGCGCGCATCAGGACCAACGACGGCTTCTGGCCGCAACTTGGCGTGGTTCATGGTGGTCGAGTCGATTTTCATCATGCCCGGAGCAATGCGAAACCCGTGCCATCCTCATCGACGCGCGCCAAAGATGTGCGCTACCCCGCATTGCAACGGGATTTGCTGCACCCGATGGCACTGTCGTTAAACCCACTGGGCAGCCGCTTGATGCGCGCTGATGGCCGGTGGAAATGCTGTCACATCCTGACAGACTGGTCAGCAATGTCACGCGATCCATTCAGGAGCGACGATAAGGACCGCCCCGGTCGGATTCCGCGTGGCCTGTATTGACGTGGTCAGGCTCGACCACCACGTACTCGCCGTCGATGACATTGCCGTGTGTTGGTGTTTCGATTCGAGTGCTGGGCTGGAATGGTTGGGGGGTTTTCGGCGACTGCCCCGATAACAGCCGGCGGACCGCAAACCCGATGACCAGGCCGACGACGATGATGGCCGCTGCGCCCAACGCGAATAGTCCGAGCGTCACGATGACGACGATACCGATCACCCCTGCCACCACTT
Source organism: Dokdonella sp. (assembly GCA_049661925.1). Lineage (GTDB taxonomy): Bacteria > Pseudomonadota > Gammaproteobacteria > Xanthomonadales > Rhodanobacteraceae > Dokdonella. Next base: position 14,580 of record JBATAQ010000030.1, on the reverse strand, counting down.
GCGCGATGGGACTGCCGGTGCGTCGGGTGGGCGGGAACTGCCATTGCATCATGATCCAGACCTCGTCTTGTTGGCTCGTTGTGTGAGCTTGTCGTGTCAGAATGCCGCCGGAACACGGTGGTCTGGCGTTCCTGTATCGGGGCTGGTCGGTGCCCCTGCAAGGGCCATGGCCCTGAACACTGTCATCGTGCAGCGATCACAAGGCTTTTGGCGCAGGCCGGTGTAAGCCGCCAGCGGCAATCCACGACAAGAGTAGCCCATTGGATTCCAACGACAGCAATCCGCCCCTGTGTCGACTCGATGCAATCAGCGACGGCGGCGCAATCGCAGTCGACACCAGCAACGAGGGTGAACCCTTGAGCCTGATCGTGCTGCGCCGTGGCGATGAAGTATTCGCGTACCACAACGTCTGCGCGCACGCCGGGCGTCGACTCGACTACGCGCCGGGCCAATTTCTGGTGCGCGATGATCGCCTGATCTGCGCGGCGCACGGTGCGGTCTTCGATGTCTGCTCAGGCGTCTGCCGCGACGGGCCGGGCGGCGGCGGTCTCAGCGCCGTCGCCGTCTGCGTGATCGAGGGTAATGTGCATCTCGCGAGATAACGCTTCATCGCGCCTGCATCATCAGGACTTCCGGGACATTCGCTGCCTGCCCGGTGCCGCGCATCATGGTGCCCGTTTCAGCCGGATCTGAACAAAGTAGGAAAACTTTCGTACGACACTGTTCGTGAGACGAGTTTTCGCTTATAACGTCATCCCACAGGCCACATCCTCCCCGTGGCCTGCCTTTCCCATCAGGAGCAAACTCATGTTCTACCGCAGCATTTTGGCCATCTCACTGGCGTTTGTCGGCATCAGCGGCGCGCAGGCAGCAAGCGATTCGAAGGAAGCGTTCCCGTTGAACGCGGAATCCACCGCGCAATTCCGTGAGCAGGCTGCCACCCTTCGCAACGAAATGGACAAGGGCAAGTACTCCGAACTGCCCCGTGGCGACAAGCGGGCAATCGACAAGCGCCTCGACGAGCTCGATGCCCTGTACGTAAAGCGCAGCACCGGTGCCAAGATTGACGATGGCGACGCCGTTGCCTTGGTCAACGCCAGTTCCGAGATCAATTCGCTGCTCGCGGGCAATAGCGATGAGAAGCTGATCTGCGAGCAGGTCAAGATCCTTGGTTCCAATCGCCGGACCAAGGTTTGCACGACGGAAGCAGAGCGTAAATCGCGTCATCGCGCAGACCAGAAGGAAATGACGGACCTCGGTCGTCCCGAGGGTCGTTCGGGCAATTGATCGGAATGCTGCGTCGTGTACTTGCACAGCCCTGAGGTCGAAGTGGGGTGAGATGAATTTGCGCTTGTAACTTCATCCCACAGGTCACTGTCTTCGTCACCTTCATTGCACAATCAGGAGAATAGCCATGTTTTATCGCAGCATTCTGGCTGTTTCGCTGGCACTGGCTGGTACCGTGGGTGCGCACGCAGCGACCGATTTGAAGAACCCGTTTCCCTTGAGCGCAGAATCCACGGAGGAATTCCGTGAGCAGGCCGCCACGCTTCGCAGCGACATGGACGAGGGCAAATACTCCGACTTGTCCACTGCTGGCAAGAATGAAATTGAGAAGCTTTTGGTTGAACTCGATGGCCTGTACGTCAGACGTGGTGCCAGTGGCAAGCGAGCTGAAACCGTCGAGACGGCGGCGATCAATGCGAATTCCGAGATCAATTCGCTACTCACCGGCAATGGCGAGGATAAGCTGGTCTGCGAGCAGGTCAAAACGGTTGGTTCAAATCGCAGCACCAAGATCTGCATGACCGTGGCTGATCGAAGGGAAGAGCGTCGTAAAGCTGAAAAATTCATCCTGGACGTTGATCGGCCCAGTGTCTATCGTGGGAAGGATCAATGACCATGCTGCCCATGGCAGCATGGGCGTAGCCTTGGCAGTGTTTTGGAGTTGAACTGATGAATTCCGTGCGCAGTCCTGTTCCAAAACCTACCGAATCGGAGATGAGCATCCTCGGCGTGCTGTGGGCGCAGGGCCCGTGCACGGTTCGCGAGGTTCACGATCAGCTCTATCGCGACGATGGCGGTGGCTATACCACCGCCCTCAAGCTGCTGCAGATCATGCACGTCAAAGGCTTGGTCCATCGCGACGATGCGTTGCGCGCCCATGTGTTCAGCGCGGCAGTTGACAAGGCACCGACTCAGGGGCGATTTCTCAGTGACATGGTCGACGCCGTGTTTGATGGCTCGGCGTCGCAACTGGTGTTGCATGCGCTGGGTTCACAACAGGCCAGCCGCGAGGAGCTCGACCAGATTCGCAGCCTGCTTGATCGCATCGAAGCCAGGGGAGATCAGCCATGAGCCTGCTCGTCCCGGCCTGGTTGTCGGCGCTGGAAATCATCGGTTGGAGCTTGCTGCATTTCCTTTGGCAGGGCTGCGTCATCGGTGCGCTGTATGCGCTGGTTCGCAGCCAGTTACCTACTGAACGCGCCGACCTGCGCTACGCTGCCGGGCTGGCCGCGATGGCCTTGCTGGCGCTATGCATACCGCTGACGGCGAGCTTGCTTGCCCAGGCAGAACCATCGGTTGTTGCTGCTGCCGCCAATGCGTCGATGCAGCTTGACGCCATCGATGCGACGACGACGTCGCGCTTCGATCTCGACGCACTCATGCCCTGGCTGGTCAGCCTGTGGTCGATCGGCGTGCTGGTGTTTGCCTTGCGTGCGATCCGCGAGATACGTGGCTACGCGCGCATCGTCGCCAACGCGTCGAGCAACGCGCAGATTGATCGCCTGCTGCAAGCCGTAGCCATTCGCGTTGGTTACCTGCGCGATGTTCGCGTGCTGGTTTCCGACTTGATCGATACGCCGACTCTGTTCGGTTGGCTGCGGCCGGTAATCCTGTTGCCGACCGCCGTTGCACTTAATTTTCCGCGCCAGCAACTGGAGCTGATCCTCGCTCACGAGCTGAGCCACCTGCGCCGCTACGACCACTACATCAACCTGGCCCAGACCGTGGTCGAAACACTGCTGTTCTATCACCCGGTAGTCCACTGGATCGGTCGCGACGTGCGACACGAGCGCGAGGTCTGCTGTGATCGGCTGGTATTGGGTGCGGACCGCCAGGCATCGACCGACTACGTGCGTACCCTGGCCGCCTTGCAGGAACTACGCTTGCAGTCGAGCCAGCTCGTGCTCGCCGCTAGCGGTGGTTTCCTGCTTGACCGGGTTCAGCGGATTCTCCTGGTGCCCGCCGAGCGCCCGCAACAAACCCGCAGCAACGCAAGCTACTGGATCCTGTTGACCATGCTGCTCGGCGGCGCGTTGCTGGTCGCCACGCAGTTGCGCGAGCAACGTGAGTCGCTGGAGCGACTCGGCCAGAGCCTTCTGGAAAAATTGCCGCGCCCGCCAGTCGCGTTGATGTTTGATCTGGCGCTGGATGTGTCGCGTGATCTCGCCATCGCCATTCCGAGCCAACAGAGACTGGTCTTGCCAGCAGTTGCTCGGGTTGTCGAGCCGTTGACCATCGAAAGCCGGACGGTCGATAGAGTGGCCGTCGAGAACGTGCGCCGTGAAAGTGCGACGCTGTCGTTGACTGCGGAAACTGCCGGCGCCTCGAACGTGCTGGCCACTTCGGAAGCCACCTCCACGGCACCCATCGCTACCATCTCGGCGATTGCCGAGCGTTTCGTCGCACCTTTGTCCAATGCCGCATCAATCGAGTTGGACGCTGCGTCGCAATCCCGATTGCCAGCCGCCTCGCTGCCGCGGCCTCGCCTGTTGCGCCGGGTCATGCCCAGCTATCCCGATGCGGTGCCTGGACGTTCGCAAGGCCACGTCGAATTTGAATTCGCCTTGGCCAGCGACGGCACAGTAAAGGATGTCGTCGTGATTTCAGGCGATGCAAATGGCCGTTTCGCCGCCGCTGCACGTGACGCGTTGCGGCAGTGGCAGTTCGCGCCAGCCGGCGTCAGTGCGGGTCTGCGCCTTCGTCAGGATTTCCTGTTCCGCGAATCCACGACCGCCGCCGACACCAACAGCATCGCCTGCCGTCGCAGCACCGGATCGCATATCTGTCCATCGGCACGCAATCGCTGATCGCCTGGCCGTGTCGCAGGGCATAACGCGACCGAGGTTCAACCAAACAGCAGGTTCATCCAAACAGCAGGTTGACCCCGATCAAGCCCGTTACCAGCATCAAGACCGTCAGCGGTAGTCCGATGCGCAGGAAGTCCGCGCTGCGATAGCCACCCGGTCCCGCGACGACCAGCAACACCGGGCTCGCGCTTGGCAACAGAAAGGTGTTCGATGTCGAAATGGCGACGATCATCGCGTACGCCGCAGGGTTGCCGCCGGACGCCAATGCGATATTGATGGCCATCGGAACCATCATCACGGTTGCGCCTACGTTCGAGATCACTTGCGAGAACAGCAACGCGAGGATGGCGATGCAAGCCTGCAATGCCCACTGCGGCAGGTTGCCAAGGTGGACCATGATTTCCTGCGCCATCCACGTTGCCGCGCCGGTTGAATCCATCGCCAGGCCGAGCGGAATCAGCGAGGCGATAATAAAGATCGTCTTCCAGTTGATCGCCTTGTAGGCCTCGTCCATGCTGAGTACGCCAGCCAACAGCATGCCGACCGCACCGACCAGCATCGCCACCGGCAGGCGCAGGTCGGTGAACAGGCCGAGCCCCATCGCCAGCGCAAAAAACGTCAGCGCATGCCAGATTTTCGATGGCCGCTGTTCGACCTGCGGGATGTCGGTGACGACCACGAAATCGCGCGACTCGGCGGCGAGCGCCAGGTCGCGCCAGAAGCCGTGCAGCACCAGCGTGTCACCGGCGCGCAGTTCCATCGAGCGTACGTCTTCGCGGTAAACCTCCTCGCCGCGTGTGACCGCCAGCACGCTGATGCCCAGGCGCTTGCGCAGGCGAAGGTCGCTGACCTTTTGCTTGACCCATTGCGAAGTCGGCGGGACTACCGCCTCGGCGGTACCGGCGCGGGTCGGGTTGAACATGTCGCCGAAGTCACGCAGGCGCGGTTGCACGCGACACAGCTGATTGTTGGCGAAATCGTTGACCTGCTCGCGTTCGCCGAGCACGCCGAGCACGCTGCCGACCCAGATCATGTGATCAGCGGGCGGCGACAGCCGCGATTCGCCATTGGTCTTCAACGCCAGGATCAGCGGCGCATCGTGCAATTGCTCCGCTTCGCCGACGCTCATGCCAACCAGTGGACTTTCCGCAGTCACCAGCAGCTCGCGCACTTCACCTTCGATGCCGTACATCTTGGCGAAGTAGGTCTCGGTGCGGCCCGGCGTGACCTTGCCATCGTTGTCATCGCTGGGCAGCAGCCAGCGCGAAAAGATGGCAAAGAAGGTGAGACCGACCAACAGCAACGCGATGCCGACGGGCGCGATCGCAAACAGCGAAAACGTTTCGATGGTCCGCGCACCTTGCGGCAGGTTGCGATTGGCGCTGGCGATCAAATCATTGAGCAGGATCAACGGCGAGTTGGAAATCATCGTCATGCTGGTGCCGCACAGGATGCTGCACGCCATTGGCAGCAGCAGTCGCTTCAGCGGCAAGCCGGTGCGCGCGCTGATGCGGCTGACGACCGGCATGAACAAGGCGGCAAGCGCCTGGCTCTGGATCACCGAGGAAAGACTGCCGGCCATGCCGTTGACCATCATCGACACCCGCGATTCGGCGCCGCCGCCCATGCGCAGGATGAAAGATGCGGCCTTGCCGAGCACGCCGGTGCGATCCAGCCCGGCACCCATGATCATCACCGCCAGCAGCGAGATCACGGCAGTGCCGGAAAACCCGTCGAATAGTTGTTCGACCGGCATCAGGTTGGTTACGCCGATCGCGACCAGCACCAGCAGCGCGACCAGATCGGGACGAATCCACTCCAGCACCAACATCGTGACCGTGAACAGCAGCAGGCCGAACACGATCATCATTTCCGGTGTCAGGCTGAGGCCGCTTTGCAGCACGTTCTCCATGTCAGCGGATTTTCGGCGGTTCGGTGCAAATGGCGCAGCCTGGTCGCCCGGCCCTGGAAAGGGCATCGGGATGACGCAGGAACAGGGCAGCAGTCATGACCTTTGGAATCTGGCCCGTCGTCATCGCGGAGTCAACCGCGCCGGTAGACGAAATCCCAGACACCATGCCCGAGCTTTCTTCCGCGTCGCTCGAAATGGGTCTGGATGCGCCAGTCTGGACGATCAATTGCAGCACCGGGTGCCTCGACATTCTTGAAAGCCGTGCTGGCTTCAAGCACCTCGCGCATGTGCCCAGCATAGGCTTCCCAGTCAGTTGCCAAGTGCAGCATCCCACCCGGTTGAAGGCGCGATGCGATCAGGGCAACCAGGTCCGGCTGAATCAGCCGCCGCTTGTTGTGACGCGCCTTCGGCCATGGGTCGGGAAAGTAGATGCGGACTTCGGCGAGGCTTTCCGGCGCGATCTCGTTGGATAGCACATCAACGGCATCGTCTGCGTAGATGCGCGTATTGCGCAAGCCTTCCGCAGCGAGTCCGTTCATCAGCCGACCGACACCGGGCGTATGCACTTCGATGCCGATGAAGTTCGAATCCGGTTCGGCCGATGACGCATGCAACAACTGCTCGCCATTGCCGAAACCAATCTCCACGATCAGTGGCGCGTCGCGACCGAACACCTCGGTGTAGTCGCGCATCTCGCCGCTGTAATCAATGCCGTAGTCAGTCCAATGCGCATCGAAGGCGCGCTGTTGCGCCGGCGTAATGCGGCCGATGCGACGCACGAAACTGCGAACGTGGCGACTGCGCGATGCCGATTCCGGAGCTTGCGCGTCGCCTTCCATGCTCAGCCGATCGTGCCGTCGATCGGGCTGGATGCCGAGGCGTAGCGCTTGCGCGGAATGCGTCCGGCCAGGAAGGCGGCACGACCGGCTTCGACGGCCAGCTTCATGGCATGTGCCATCAAAACCGGATCGCGTGCGCCGGCAATTGCCGTGTTCATCAGCACGCCGTCGCAACCCAGTTCCATCGCTATGGCGGCATCGGATGCGGTGCCAACGCCGGCGTCGACGATGATCGGCACCTTGGCGTTTTCGACGATCTCCATCAGGTTGTAGCGATTCTGAATACCGAGGCCGGAACCAATCGGCGCTGCCAGCGGCATTACCGCCACGCAACCGATTTCTTCAAGTCGCTTGGCCAGGATGGGGTCGTCCGAGGTGTAAACCATCACGTCAAAACCATCGGCCACCAGCCGCTCGGCCGCAACCAGCGTCTGGACCACGTCGGGGAACAGGGTGCGCTGGTCCCCGAGCACTTCAAGCTTCACCAGCTTGTGGCCGTCGAGCAGCTCGCGCGCCAACTGGCAGGTACGCACAGCATCGTCCGCGGTGTAGCAGCCGGCCGTGTTCGGCAGGATCGTGAACTCGTTCGGCGGCAGTGCATCGAGCAGGTTCGGCTGGCTCGGGTCCTGTCCAATATTCGCGCGACGAATCGCGACGGTGACGATTTCCGCACCAGCCGCCAGGGTTGCCGCGCGGGTCTGGTCTAGGTCCGAGTATTTGCCGGTCCCGGTCAGCAATCGTGAACTGTAACGGCGGCCCGCGATGATCAGCGGTTCGAAAGCCAGTGGATTGTTGGAAGCGTGATTCATCAGAGTTTTCTCGTCGGTCAGCCGCCGCCGATCGCATGCACGATCTCGACGTGATCGCCTTCCTGCAAGGACTGGGTGGCATGCGCACTGCGCGGCACGATGCGCTGGTTCAATTCGACGGCAACGCGGCGTTCAGCGTAGCCACTGTGCGTGAGCAGGTCGGCGATGGTGGAGTGCGCGGGCAATTCTTGTTCCGCGCCGTTGAGCAGGATTTTCATCGACCACATTGTAACCGCCACTTCGTGACCGTCCGGTCGACGGATCCGGCATCACGCCAAATAAATCGACCCGCGATAACGCGGGTCGACGGTTGTTAGCAACGTGCGCGCATTACTCAGCGATCCTGCTGCTCTTCCTTGGCGTCGCGCGCCTCCTGGCGCTGCTGCCTGCGTTGTGCGCGCTGGTCTTGCTGAAGCGGTGCTTGCTGTTGTTGCTGCTGGGCCTGCGGCAGGAGCGTCCGCTGCGATTGTTGCTGGCGCTGTATCTGCTGTTCTTGCACCTGCTGTTGCCTCTGCTGCAATTGCGCTTGTTGTTGGACTTGGCGCTCCTGCACCTGCTGCTGACGTTGTTGTACCTGCATTTGTTGTTGCTGCACGCGCGCCTGGCGACCTTCCTGCACTTGCTCGCGCTGAATCTGCTGGGGCTGATAGCGATTGGTCTGTTGCGTACGCTGCTCCTGTACCTGCGCGGGTTCGACCTGCTGCTGGCGTTGTTGCGCAGCCTGCGCACGACGTTGTTCCTGCACCGCATTGCGGCGTGGCATTTCGATACCGCGTTGCGCGCCGGCATTGACGTCGCGAGCACGTTGCTGGCGCTCGGCTTGCGGAGCGGCACGGAAACGTTCCGGCGGGTCGATCGCATCGGGCGTCCTCAGGCGTGCGCGCTCCTCACGCGCCTGCGTCTGCCGCTCGCGCTGCTGCTGACGTGCACTGGTGGTTTGCTGATCGACCGCCTGGCGGCGTTGTTCGACTGCCTGGGACTGGCGAGCGTCTCGAACAATGGCATTGTCATTTCGGTCGCGACCGGATCGATCACGCGACGCGGTGCGACGAGCTTCCCGGCCTTGCTGCACGTCGGCAGAGCCGGGATTCACGGACTGACGATTGCGCATCGCCGGCGAATAGCGAGTCGACGGTACTCGATCGACATTGTCGCGGCCGCCGCGTGTACCCGCATCGTTGCGCTGGAGCTGGCGCTGTTCGGGCGCGTCGACGCGCTCGGCGGCGTTGGCGCGACCATCGGCTGCACGATCACCGCGGTTCATTCCGCCACGACGGCTCACAGGAATGTCCTGTGGTGTTGCCGTTGCGTTAGCGTTGGCTACCTGCACGCGACGATCGGCACGCGCTGTATCCGTCCGATCACGACCACGCAATCGCTCCATGCCCGGCGAGCGATCGCCGTTTTCGCGGATGATTGCTTCGCGTTGCGCGAACGGCAGCACCGCCGCCGGTGGCGCATTGCGTGCAACCACGCGTCGATCAAAACGCTCTGGATCGGGACGATGGCCGCGACCGTCGCCGCGCGCTGCGAGGCTCGCTTGAATCGGCGTTACGCCGACCGTGTTCACCACGTCGGCGCGACCAATCACGTCCTGGTTCAGGCGCAAGCGCGAACGACCGACTGGCTGCGCGCCTGCGAACACGTCGCGCGGCACCGCAGTAAAAGCGCGCTGGTCGCGACGGTAGGCGTAGTCACCGCGCGACGGGCGGCCGCGCGAGTAGTCGTTGTAGACATTCACGATGGTGATGTTGGTGATGATGGTGTTGCGTGTGTTGACGCGAGTGAAGTAATCACGCGAGCAGTCGTACCACGGACGATAGACATCGCGCGGGCCGAGCGGGAACCAGCCAACCGGATTGCTGCCGATGCTGATACCCCAGTTGTTGCCGCCAACAAACGCAACCAGGGCGGGCGCGTATACGGGGCGCAAATGACGCGGGCCTGGCACCCAGCCCCAACGGTTATTGATGTTTGCCCAGCGACCGTAATGGGACGGTGCGAAGCCCCAGGGTTGGTCGTCGATCCACGACCAGCCCCAGGGATCGATCCAGGCCCAGTGGCCGTCGCGATAGGGTGCCCAGTCCGAACGCAGGCCGCGCGGATACCAGACCGAACCGTAGCTGGCGACGGTGTTCCAGCTACCGTAATCATCAAGGTCTGCGTAGCCGACCAGCTCGTCGGAGACGTAGCGACTGGAAACCGCGCGCTCGTAGCGCCGAGTACGTTCCTGGCAGAAGCGATCGAAATCATCGGCGCGTGGAACGTCCAGCACTTCGTAGTCACTCAGTCGCGAATCGTTGAAGCGATACGAGCTTCCATCACGAACGCGATAACTGGCGTTGTTTTCGCCATAGACGTCGCCGCTTCCGTCGAACACGGTGACGATGGTCGAGTCGCCGTCAGGCCCCACGTCAACGCGGTACTCGCCCGGCTCGCTGACGACGAAGGCCAGAGTTGGCGTGTCGACCTCGTAGGTTTGGCCATCAAGCAGGCGACGAACGCTGATGTTCAAGGTGCCGTCGGTCAGCTCGACCTGGGTGATGCGATCGTCGAGATTGAGCAAGCTGAAAGTGCTGCGCTCGTCGAGACGAATGGAACCCGCACCGATCTCCAATTCGACGCGCGCATCGCGGTCGGTGGACAAACGATCACCGGTGACCAGCGGACGGTTGATGACGGCGTCGACCCACTCGCCGCTGCCGCCGGGCTGGAAACCAACATCGCCGCGAATGTAGCTCATGCGCGCGATGCGGCCGGGCGGATCGGCCCATGCCGCGTTGCCCGACACCAGCAACACCAGCGCGACTGCCGACATCACGGAGCGAAGAAACAAGGATGAAAAGGTGACCACGGTCGATTCTCCTGAAGGGATCGGTCGTGCCCTGGCGAAGTTTCGCTGTGCACGACACCCGCACGAATGCGGGCGATGCGTATCTCAACGTACCGGCGCTGAACAGCAACTTTCCGCTGCCGTTAAGGTTTTCCGTGTAAGCGATTACATTTCGACAAGTTTTGCAAAGGCCGACAATCGCTGCCGCTTGCCGGGACGAGTCCGACGCGATCACACTTCGCATCCTTCCACGTCCACCACTAAGAGATCGCCGCCATGCCCAGGTTTTCGATGGTTCCTTGCGTGATCGTTTCCTTGTTCGCAGTCGCCAGCGCCACCGCTGAAGTTCCGCAGATGTTGACCGCAACGGTCGGCGACGCGAAGTTCGCCAGCGACGATGGCAACATCTACCTGATTCCCGTGCCTGGTTCGTTCACCCTGACCGCTGCGACAGCGGGTGCCGACGCCTACCCGCCGCCGAAGACGCCGATTGATCGCCTGTCGATCACTTGCAATGCCTACGCCGATGGCAAGCCAACCACGTACGCCGCCAAGGAATGGGGACCAAATCTGTGCCAGGTTAATTTCATCAAAGGCGACAAGCCGATGGGCGGCGAGCCGGACGCGACCTACACCATCGACAAATCCGCCAGCGACAACCTGCTGGAAATCACGTCGGCAAATGGCAAGGTGATCGAAGGGCGTTTCCACTTCACGCTCAAGAGCGAGAAAGGTGCCACGTTGAAGATCAGCGACGGTACATTCAAGGCTGAAGATCGGCAGATGTAGTCGGCATCACGCATAGTCACATCTGCCGGAACTGGTGCAGGTAGCTACGACTGACTGGCAGGGTTTCGTCGCGACCTTTCAGATGGATTGTCGCGGTGTCGTTGTCGGCACGGATCACTTCACGGATCGCGCGCAGGCTGACGACCACCGAGCGATGCACTTGCACGAAGCGCTCACCATCCAGTTGTTCGAGCAGTTCCTTGAGCGGCGTGCGGATCAGTGCATCGTTGGCCTTGCCTGTGGCGTCGCGCCAGGCGATGCGCGTGTACTTGTCGTCCGAACGCAGGTAGTCGATATCGTCGACGGCGATCAGTCGCAGCGTCGATCCGACCGATGCGCGCAGCCAGCGCAAGGTTGGAGACTTGTCGTCTGGACGCAGACGCTCAAGCAGGCGTTCCAGCAGTGCATCAGTGTCCTTCGTTGATTGTCCCGCGCCGAGACGCTCGCGCAATCGCGCTACCGTGGCGGCGACGCGAGCGGCCTCCAGCGGCTTGACCAGATAGTCGAGCGCACCCTGTTCGAATGCTTGCACGGCGTAGCGGTCATACGCGGTCACAAAAACGATGTGGGCGCGCAGGCCAATCAACTGTGCAGCCTCGATACCCGAAATGCCCGGCATATGGATATCGAGAAAGCAGAAATCCGGTTGCAGCGCCTCGAACTGCTCGACGGCTACGCGACCGTTGCGTGCCTGCGCGACGATTTCCAGTTGCGGCCAAGCGTGCGCCAACATTCGCACAAGCGACTGCCGTAGCAACGGTTCGTCATCTGCGATCAGTGCGGTGGGATTCGACCTGCTCATGGTGTTATCGGTATTGCCGGAAAGTCGAGGCGAGCACAAACACCATGCGGTTCGAGCGCGACAACGTGAAGGTTCGCCTCGCCGCCGAACACCAGTTGCAGGCGTTCGCGCAAAGTTGCCAATCCGGTTCCGAGCCCGCTGCTTTTACTACCCAATCCCACGCCGGTGTCGCGCACTTCAACACGGCATTGATCGCCATCGATGCGCGCGAACACGTCGATGCGACCGCCATTTTCGGCAGGGTCGATGCCATGTCGCACGGCGTTCTCCACCAGCGTCAGCACGCTCATCGGCGGGCATTGCAGCGAAGCTGCCTCGGCATCAACGTGCAATGCGAATTCCAGGCGATCGGGCATGCGCATGCGCATCACTTCAAGGTAGGCGCGCACCAGTTGCAGTTCCTGCTCCAGGGAAGTGGATGGGTCGTGCAGGCGCGGCACGGCGGCGCGCAAATAATCGATCAGGCTGTCCAGCACGCTTGATGCCTGGGCCGATCCGGCGTCGACCAGCTCGCGCACATTGGCCAGCGTATTGAACAGAAAATGCGGCTCGACCTGCGCCTGCAACAAGCGCATCCGCGCATCCAGCGCATTGCGCTCCAGCTCGCTGCGCTGCAACTCGAACGCCTGCGCCTGGTTGCGCACCGTGCTGTCGCGCTGGCGCAGCAGGGCGGTCATCGCAATCCATGGCCCCAGCAGCAAACCAATGAAGATCAGCTTGGCCATTCCGCCCATACGATCCATGTCGTTCCACAGTGGTCCCACTTCGCCGTTGTCGAGCAACAGATAGGCAATGAGTCCCGCAAATGGCATCGCGATCGCCACACTCCACACTTGCAACACCCAGCGCGCGATCCAGCCTGGCAGCCGTTTCGGCCACTGCTCGAACAGGCCGAACGCAAGCATGCAGACGAACCCGATGATCAGCACGCGGCCAACCACGACAATGGTTTGTGTTTTGTACGTGGTACTGACCAGCAGACCCAGCAATAGCGCCACGGTTGCGGTGATGGCCAGGCGTCGTCTACCCAGCATCAGGGCAAGGCCACGTGGTCGTTGTGTGGGTTCGCAAGCTGCCATCGTTTGACGAGTGTGCCACGCAGGATGGTCGCGACTACAACATCGGCAGCGACAGGATTGCCGTAGCGGACGTGCTGTCCGCCGCGATCAAGAACGTTGTGGTGACCAATCCACTCGTTTGGCTGTGGCTCACGTTCTCACGCCGCGCAGCAACAGCCAGATGCCAGTGACAATCTCGGCGATGAAGATCGGGATCCAGCCAAACTGGATCACGCTGGCATAGGCAGGCATCAACAGGTTGCCGAAACTAACCAGAAGCGTGACAACAGACGCAAACACACCGAACGCCGAGAGCACCCGAGGAATGTAGCGTGTTTGTAGAAACAGATAGTAGAAGAGGATCGAGCCGAAGCTGAAAAACAAGGTGGCAATGTTGAAGGATGCAAAGTCTGCGCTTCTGGAAAGGTCGAGGATGGCTTGTACCTGCACCATACCAAGCGACTGCAGGTACTTGGGATCGCTTTGAAGGCTGAGGACGGCGAACGATGTGAAGCCGGCCAAACCGGCGAAAGCTTCCCCGAGCCGCCAGTACATCGCCAGGCGCGCCATGCCTTCATTCACTGGCTTCAGAACCGCATACAGGGAGTACGCCAGCAACACGGTGAATACGGATGCCAGCAACTGGACGATCAGCGCGGCGCGGTAGAGCAGTTGTCCCTCGGCGATGTGCTCAAGTTTCTGGGCAAGGTCTCCAGTTCCTTCGACGTGCGAGATGGCGAATTGCCCACCCATGAAGAGCACGATCAACAACAGATAGACGAAACCGGCAATCCGCGCGTAGCGGATTTGTTCTGCGCCGCTGGACGTTTCATGCATGACATTTCTCTTTATCGGATTCAGAGCGACGTTGGTTCTTTGGTTGCTTACTGGGTTTTCGACGCACGGTTTGGGGCGTAAATGAGGACCGAAACGTCGTTGAGCACAATCGAGTCGCGGGCGACTACAAATGCGGCAGCCACATGAGCGCGGTTGCCGCAGCGCTGCCTACCAAGGTGACCAACGTCCCGACAGCCAGCGTGCCGGTCATTGCGTACCGCGCGACCGCCCTGTCGCGATGCTGAGCGTAGAAATAGGCCTGCAATAAGGCGAGTGGAATCAGGTACTGGGCGAAACCGAGGAAGGTCAGGAATGGCCCGGTGAAGGTTTCCGGATCAAAGCCAACTGGCCCCTGGTTGATCACGATCCAGCCCATCAGCCCGATCCGAAAAAACCACACGCCGCTGACGGCAAGGAACAGGCGCAATGCCCAGCGCCGATGCTCGGCGAATCGACGCGCCAGCGCATGCCGTAACGCCATGCCACCGAACAGCAGGATCAGCACCGCGTTCAAGCTGATCGCGACATGCGACGAGCCACCGACCGTGCCTCGCGTCCCGACCATCACCAAGCCGCCAACGCTCATCAGCAGCGCCGCGAAAAGATA
>JBATAQ010000029.1:0-15156 GCA_049661925.1 Dokdonella sp. | reverse complement strand
GCGGGAAGTTGTAGTGGAACAGGAACGGATCCTTCGACTCGCCTTCCGGCGCGTCGATCATCTGCGCATCGCGGCTGGTGCCGAGGGTGACGGTGACCAGTGCCTGCGTCTCGCCGCGCGTGAACAGGGCCGAGCCGTGGGTACGTGGCAACACGCCAACGCGAACGGTGATCGGACGCACATCGTCAAAGGAACAACCGGGACACCCACGATCTTTCTCCCGCACTTGCTCATCTTGATCGCGCAATCGGGCATCTCGGCAACAGGACGCGTTGCGCCGCTTCCCGCATCATCAAAGGGTGCTTGAATCAGATCTTGCTGGTCGAGATAGCGCGAGATGTTGCTATCGGGAGTCCCACAGGAACAAGACAGTTTCGCGCCTCGCTCGCGTCAGCTTGAAGAGCTGATCGACGTTCTGTCGCTCAACCCGGTTGTCAGACCAGCCGTTGCGCGGCTCCCAACCCCTTGAGCCAGCACTGCCCCATCGCTTGGGCCTTCTCGATCAGCGCCGCGGCGCTGCCGATCGCGCGGTAGTAGCGACTCTCGATGCCCAGAACCTGGTATTGCCACTGGCGATCATGCAAGCCGAGCTTGGCAAGAATCGGCGGCGTATCGACCGCAATCCTGCCGCGTTTATCCGGTCGAAGCTGCCGAGCGGTCCAATCGATCAGTTCCAGGTATGCGCCCGCGTTGAGTGCAAGTGGCGGCGTTAGAACGGAGGATCGAAGAGCCGTCAGGTTGGCCTTCGCATGGGTGACATCGGCCCGGAGGGCCGTCGTCCGCTGAGCGGCACTGGTGTGCAGGGAAGTCGGTAGATCATCGGCCATGCCAGCACGGATCGGATTGAGGTTGACGTAACTCATGCAAGCCAACAGCGCGGCTTCGTCAAGGAGCGCCTGGCACTTGTATCGACCCTCCCAAAAGCGCCCCGTGCAGCCGTCCTCGCGATTCGCTCGACGCGCGATTGGTTCGTTCAAGCTGCGCATGAACCAAGACAGGCTACCCAGTCGCTGCCGACAGAGCTGCAACCGCTCGGCATTGCCGAGCAGCGCGGATTCCTTGTGTCGGCAGCCATCCGGATCAACCGCGTGATCGACCTGCACCGGAAACAGCCGCACCCAGCGCGTGGCAATTTCTTCGTCAGACCAAGCCAGCACCGCGCCGGGATCGATCCGCAGCACGACATGCACGTGATTGCTTATCACCGCGTAGGCGTACAGCCCGACCGCGAAGATGTCTGACAGTGCCAGTAGCCGGTCCTCGATCCAGCCACGACGGTGCTCGAACGACCGGCCGGTCAAGCGGTCCTCCATGCGCGCCGAACGCAGCGCGACACGCAGTGGTAGAAGCCAGCGTTGTCGGGGTTCACGAGTTGGCTGCGGGGCGATGTCATGGTCGCCAGCGTGCCGCGAGATGCGCAACCTGTCAGTAGGAAATCGTTGCGTGACGCCGTAAGATCGTGGTGGGATTGTGGATGTCCCGGTTGTTCTGCGGTGCCCAAGCATACTCGTTCACCCAGTGCCCCATGACTGGTGCCACGTCGGTGAACCTCATCAGCGGATCGACAACGAAAGGGATCGATTTCACATACCGCAGCCGGACCGGTCGAATTGGGCATGTGACGGACGAAACAACCAGTTTGGCGCTGCCAGGGATCGTCATCGATCTTTTCAACGCCCAGAGCGGACAGCATCTAGCATCCACGACAACCGACAGCGATGGTCGCTTCGACATCTCTCCCGAATTTGCCAGCGGTCCCTTCGCGCTCGCAACCGACAACTATCGTGGCTACGTCAACGAGGTCTACGACAACATGGAGTGTGCAGTCGGTTCAGTGTATTTGGGTACTTGTCCGCTGACTGGGGCGACGGAAGTCGCGTTCCCGGGCGACGAAAGCGAGCTTTCGATCTCCCTGCGCCGTCAGGACTTGGTGTTCCGCTCAGGGTTCGAGTGATGGCAACCGGCCACGTCGCGTGACGCAGCAACGAAGGCTGAGAAGGTAGGGTATCGGCCTCTTTGTGTGCGCCAGCGCAGCTTTTTCGTGCACGGCAGCGTCCAGACGCAGCCCCGTTCAGTTTCAGGCGGAGGCAAGTGTCAGCCCTCATCCTGGCGGTGAAATCGCTGCTGCAACGGCGGAAACCGACCGTTTGCTAGGGCCTTTGCGGTTGACTTGACGCCCCCGGACCGTGACTCTGGTCGCTGCGCCGCACAATGAATCCTGCCGTGAAGGCCGGTTCGCGCACGCCATTCCAGAAGGAAACGCAACGCCCATGTCGATTCATGTCGCGCTAAATCACGTCACCCAATACAACTACGACAAGCCGGTCCAGCTTGGGCCGCAGATCATCCGGCTGCGTCCTGCGCCGCACAGTCGCACCCGCATTCTTTCCTACTCGCAGCGCATCACGCCCGACCCTCACTTCATCAACTGGCAGCAGGATGCGCAGTCGAATTGGTTGGCGCGCGTGGTGTTTCCTGAGAAGACTCGCGAATTCAAGGTTGAGATCGACCTGGTCGCCGAGATGTCGGTGCTGAACCCGTTTGACTACTTCCTTGCCGACTACGCGAAGACAGTTCCGTTCGAATACCAGAAGCAGGAGAAGGCCGATCTCGCACCCTACCTCGCCGTCGAGCCGGCTGGTCCGCTGCTGAAGAAGTACCTGACGACCTTGCCCGACAAGGACATGTCGACCAACGATTTCATCGTCACGGTCAACCAGGGCGTCGCCAAAAGCGTCGACTATATCGTGCGCATGGAACCCGGCGTGCAGGCGCCGGAATACACGCTGGAAGTCGGTTCGGGATCATGCCGCGACTCAGCCTGGTTGCTGGTCCAGATCATGCGTAATTGCGGCATCGCCGCGCGATTCGCTTCCGGCTACCTGATCCAGCTCACCGCCGATGTGAAGTCACTGGATGGCCCGAGCGGTCCAGAAGAAGATTTCACCGATCTGCATGCCTGGTGCGAAGTCTATTTGCCCGGCGCGGGCTGGATTGGCCTCGACGTGACATCCGGCCTGCTCGCGGGCGAAGGTCACATTCCTGTCGCCTGCACGCCCGAGCCCAGCGAAGCCGCACCAATCAGCGGTGGGGTCGAAAAGAGCAACGTCGAATTCCATCACAGCATGTCGGTGCAGCGCGTTTTCGAAGCGCCGCGTGTGACGAAGCCGTATACCGACGACCAGTGGCAGGCGATCGAAGCGCTTGGACATGAAGTCGACAAGGAACTGAAAGACGGCGATGTGCGACTGACGATGGGCGGCGAGCCGACCTTCGTCGCCATCGACGATCCCGCTGGTGCCGAATGGAATGGCGAGGCGATGGGCCCGACCAAGCGTGGTTACTCCATCCAGCTGTTCAAGCGCCTGGTCGAAAAGTACGCCAAGAAAGGCCTGATCCACTTCGGCCAAGGCAAGTGGTACCCCGGCGAGCAATTGCCGCGTTGGTCGCTCAATGCCTTCTGGCGACGCGATGGCGAACCGGTCTGGAATGACCCTGCCCTGGTTGGCGACGAAGAGAATCCGACCGCGATTGCAGCGGACATGCCGCGCAAGTTTCTCGCTGCGCTGGCGGAAAAACTCGGCATGTCCGGCAAGCATATTTTCGATGCGTATGAAGATGCCTTCTACATGATGTGGCGCGAGCGCCGCCTGCCGGGCAATGTCGATCCGTTCAATTCAAAAGTGACCGATCCGCTGGAACGCGCTCGCCTGTGCCGCGTTTTCGAGCAGGGACTGGACCATCTGGTCGGCTCGGTATTGCCGATCGGCAGCGATGACGACGGCGGCTTCCGTACCAGTTCCTGGTTCCTGCGCAGCGAGAATTGTTACTTGCTGCCCGGCGACTCGGCGATGGGCTTTCGCTTGCCGCTGGAGTCGCAACCCTGGGTCGCCAAGGCTGATTTTCCATTCGTGATTCCGGTCGATCAATCGCAGGAATTTCCCAAGCTCGCCACCCACGCGGCGCTGCGTACACAGTCGATGAAGGAAGAACAAGCCGCTGCGAAAACTACCGGTTCGGCGACGAATGGCAAGACCGTCGCGACCAAAAAATCGGCAGACGCTGATCGCGCTCCCGCGCTCAACGAATCAGCGACCGAAGTCGTGCGCACTGCCCTTTGCGCGGAAATCCGCAATGGCGTGCTGTATCTCTTCATGCCACCGCTGGAAAAGCTCGACGACTATTTGAAACTGGTCACGGCAATCGAAGCGGTTGCTACAGACCTGAAGCAACCCGTGTTGCTGGAAGGCTACGAGCCGCCGCGCGATCCGCGTCTCAACCTGTTCCGGGTCACGCCTGATCCGGGCGTGATCGAAGTGAACCTGCATCCGTCGGTCGATTGGCCGGAGATTGTCGACAAGACCAATCATCTTTACGACAACGCGCGCGAGCTGAAACTGACCGCCGAGAAATTCATGGTCGATGGTCGCCACACCGGCACCGGCGGCGGCAACCATTTCGTGATGGGCGGCGCGACCACGCTGGACTCACCCTTCCTGCGTCGACCCGATCTGCTGCGCAGCTTGATTTCATATTGGGTCAACCATCCGTCATTGTCGTTCCTGTTCTCGGGGCTGTTCATCGGCCCAACCTCGCAGTCACCGCGCATTGATGAGGCGCGCAACGACGCGCTGTACGAACTCGACCTCGCCTTCGCTCAGTTTCCCAAGGCGGGTGAGGAATGTC
Organism: Dokdonella sp.; assembly: GCA_049661925.1. Taxonomy (GTDB): domain Bacteria; phylum Pseudomonadota; class Gammaproteobacteria; order Xanthomonadales; family Rhodanobacteraceae; genus Dokdonella. The sequence continues at coordinate 10,470 of JBATAQ010000029.1, read as the reverse complement.
CGCCTTGGCAGATTGATCGGCTGCTGCGAAACCTGCTGGTCGATGCCACCGGTAATACGCATCGCACCGAGTTCTGTGTCGACAAGATGTACTCGCCGGACAGCGCGACGGGCCGCCTCGGCCTGCTCGAACTGCGTGCCTTCGAAATGCCGCCACACGCGCAGATGAGCCTGGTCCAGCAGTTGCTGCTGCGTGCCCTGGTCGCGCGTTTCTGGCGTAACCCGTACGCGCCCGAGCGCTTGATGCGCTGGGGCAACGAGTTGCATGATCGCTGGATGATGCCGTACTTCATCGAGCAGGATTTCGCCGAAGTGATTGCCGATCTCAACGCCGATGGCTATCCGTTCGATGTCGCATGGTTCGCGCCGCACTTCTCGTTCCGTTTCCCGACCATCGGTGATTTCTCGGTGCAAGGCGCGCACTTCGAATTCCGCCACGCGCTGGAGCCGTGGCATGTGCTGGGCGAGGAAGGTTCGCCCGGTGGCACGGTGCGCTACGTCGATTCGTCGCTGGAACGCATCGAACTGCGTGTGACCGGTCTGGTCGCAGATCGCTACGCTATCACCTGCAATGGCGAGACGATGCCGCTGCGACCGACTGGTCGCGTCGGCGAGTACGTCGCTGGCGTGCGCTTCCGCGCGTGGCAGCCATCGGAAAGCCTGCATCCGTTGTTGCCATCGGACACGCCGCTGACCTTCGATCTGGTTGATCGCTGGAACCAGCGCTCGCTAGGCGGCGGTCAGTATCATGTTGCCCATCCGGGCGGCCGCAGCTACGACGACTTTCCGGTCAATGCGTTCGAAGCGGAAAGCCGTCGCTTGAATCGCTTCTTCCGCTCGGGCCACCGTCCTGGCACGACAATCGCCGGCGAAGCGAAACCGAGCCTGGAGTTTCCGTTTACGCTGGACTTGCGTACTTCGCACGTGGGCTGAGCTACTCAATCGTCGCCCGCCGCAAAACGTTGCGGGCGACGGTCCAATCCTTGGAAAATGCGCCGTTGTATAAACGACGATGCACGATCATGCGTGACACACGTATCACTCGATGAAACGCGAAGACCTGATCCAGCACGCCGATCTCGGCCATCGCTACGACGAGATGTTCGATGCCAGCGGTGCGCCGCGGCCGCAATGGAAAGAACTTGCCGAACTGATCGCGACGGAATCGCGCGGCATGGCGGTCCGACGCGCCGACCAGGTTCGCCGCCTGAGCGCGGAAAGCGGCGTCAACTACAACGTGCACGCCGATCCCGGCGGAGCCGACCGGCCCTGGCAACTCGACCCCTTGCCATTGTTGATCGGCTCGGACGAGTGGCAGCAGATCAAGACCGGCGTTGCTCAACGCGCGCGGCTTCTCAACACCGTATTGGCCGATCTGTATGGCGAACAAACCTTGTTCACGAGCGGCAAGTTGCCGGCCGAACTCGCGTTCGCCCATCCTAGCTTTCTCTGGCCGGCGCTGGGCACACAGCCCGCCGGTGGACATTGGTTGAATGTGTATGCGGCCGATCTTGCGCGAGCGCCGGATGGTCGCTGGTGGGTAATTGCCGACCGCACTCAGGCACCGTCTGGACTTGGCTACGCACTGGAAAATCGCGACATCATTGCGCGCATCTATCCGGAAGAAATCGGCGACCTCTCGGTACGGCCACTTGGCGATTTCTTCACCCAGTTTCGCGATGCATTGATCGACGACAGCGCCGATGGTCTGGCCGTCATGTTGACATCGGGTCCGCTCAAAGACGGCTATTTCCAGCACAGTTATCTCGCTCGACAACTCGGCATGTTGCTGGTCGAAGGCAACGACCTCACCGTCCGCGACGGCATGGTATTCCTGAAGACACTCGGCGGGCTCAAGCGTGTCGTCACCATCGTGCGTCGCATCGACGATGCGCTCTGCGATCCGCTGGAACTGCGTGGTGATTCCGCACTCGGTGTGCCGGGCCTGATGAGCGTCGTCCGCGCGGGCAACGTGCGTGTGGCCAATGCACTGGGCTCGGGCGTGCTCGAATCGGCTGCCTGGATGGGCTTCATGCCGGCGCTGGCCGAACCGTTGATTGGCGAATCGCTGCTGCTGCCATCGGTGGCGACGTGGTGGTGTGGCGAGAAGCGCGTGTTGTCGGCGATCCAGGACAATCTGGACCAACTCGTCATCAAACCGGCCTTCCCCAGCGCGAACTTCGCCGCGCTGGATGGCAACGAATTGTCGCCGCCGCAGCTCGACGCTTTGCGCGAGCGCATCGCCGCGCAACCGGGAATCCACGTCGTGCAGGAACGCGTGCGCCTGTCGCAAACCAGCGCGTGGACGCCAGAGCGTGGCGGCGGTTGGGTGCCGCGCACGCTCACGATGCGCGTCTACGCCGTTGCGACCGCCAATGGCTATCGAGTGATGCCCGGTGCCCTGGCCGGCGTCGCGGCGAATGCCAATGCCGATGTCGTCGCCATGCAGCGCGGCGGCAGCAGCAAGGATGTCTGGGTGCTGTCGAGCAGCGATCACGAGGCCAGCCACTTTCGCGAATCGCGGCCGCGCATCGGCCAGCGTTCCGAGGATGAATCCTCGCGCATGATCGAAAATCTGTTCTGGTTCGGCCGCTATTCCGAGCGCTGCGAAGACAAGGTTCGCCTGCTGCGCGCCACGTTGACCATGTCGATCGACCCGGCCGCGCGACGCAGCGGTAGTTGGTCAACGGCCATAGATCTCGCGCGCCAGTTTGGCGTGCTGCGCAAGGAGGGCGAAGCGCGATTGCGCGCCGCAGTCGCCGACGCGGATATCCCGTTCGGCCTCGCTAACGATGTCGGCAACCTGGCCCGTTGCGCGGTTCAGGCTCGCAGCCATTTGTCCGCCGAACAGTGGGCGACGATCAGCGGCTTGCAACAATCGTTTGTCGACCATCGCGGCAACTCGACCGAGGCACGCGAACTGCTCGAAAGTAGCCTGCTCTCGCTGGCCGCAATGGCCGGTTTCACTCTGGAAGGCATGACCCGCGACGAAGGCTGGAATCTGTTGATGCTGGGTCGCCGCATCGAGCGCAGCGTGTTCCTGTCCGAGCTTATGTCGCGACTGCTGATGGCAAAGCGTCCGCCGAACGCGATCGAACTCGGCTGGCTACTCGATATCGGCGACAGCACCATCACCCATCGCGCGCGCTACCGCGAAACACCGCGCCTCGCGACCGTGTTCGACCTGATGTTGAATGACATTTCCAACCCGCGCGGCTTGCCGTTCCTGATCATCGCGATCCAGCGCGGTTTTGATCGCATCGAAGACGACGCGCGTCCGGCCTGGCCACCGCCGGCTGCCGCGTTGATTGCACAAACGGATCCGTTGTTGATCGAGCGCGATGACGCGGAAGGCAACGCCGCGCGTCATATTTTGGGCGAGCAGGTACGAGCGGTACTCGACGGCACCGAAGCCTTCGCCGACTGGCTAAGCCTGCGCTACTTCGTTCACGCCGATGCGCAACGCCCGGTGCTGTCCGCATGAGCACGCCACTGCTCAAACGTCGGTATGACGTGCGCCACGACACCACTTACCGCTACGCCGGCTCGGTCGCACAGTCGATCCAGTTGTTGCATCTCAAGCCTCGGCCAGCACCATTCCAGACCTGTTTCGAACACGCGCTGGTTCTTACGCCCAAGCCGTTCAGTCGCCAGGACGGCACCGATGCGTTCGGCAATCCGACCAGCCTGGTCGACTTTCTTGGATTGCAGGACGAACTTGTTTTCAGTTCCCGGATGCAGGTCGAAGTCGTCGCGCGTCCCTTGAACACCGATGGCGATTCGATGACCTGCGCCGACGTGGCAGCGAGCTTCGCATACCTGCCACAACCGATTGATCGTGAGCGGCTCGATGCAAGCCGCTTTCTGTATCCCTCGCCGCACGTGCCACGCGATCAGCTATTCCGCGATTGGGCTGCAGCCGAAGTCTTGCCGGACCGCCCAGTTCGCGAAGCCACCGAAGCCCTGATGCGTCACATCCACACGGATTTTGCCTATCTTCCCGGAGCAACCGACCTCGCTACACCAACGCGCGAAGTTCTCGAAAAGCGCGAGGGCGTGTGCCAGGATTTTGCACATGTGATGATTGCCGGGCTACGCGCTTGCGGGATCCCGGCGCGCTACGTCAGCGGCTATATCCGTACCGGTAACGGCGATCCCGCGAACGCTGTCGAAGGCAAGTTGATCGGTGCCGACGCCTCGCATGCCTGGGTGTCGGCTTACTGCCCGCCGCTGGGCTGGATCGACTTCGACCCGACCAACAACTGCACCCTCGGTAACGACCACATCACCATCGCCTGGGGCCGCGACTTCAGTGACGTATCCCCCCTGCGCGGCGTGCTGATCGGCAGCGGCGACCACCAGTTGACGGTCGCGGTCACGGTGCGGCCCATCAGTTCCGACAGTTAGCCGAACAGGTCGGTCCAGTTTGCAAGCCATTGCTTTGGTTGCACCGGCAATTTTTTCCACCATGCGTTGATCGCATCCGGCGAACCTTCGGTCCAGGCTCGACGATGCTCAGTATCGTTCGCTGGCACTGAAAGGGCTGCTGCGAGGCGTGTATAGATGGAACTGGTAGCGAGACGAGGTTGCCGCGACAGCAGGCTCAACAACGTGTACGCATCAGAATCCGAGGCAAATCTCGCGACCGACTCGGACATCGTGCGGATCGTATCGGCGTCGGGTCCATCTTCCGCGATCATCAATTCCAGCGACTGCACCGCGTTGGCGAATGCCGGAGTCGCGCCGGGCCGCAACGGCGTTGAGAAATCGCGGGCATCGAAACGCACGGCGTAGCCTGCGGGCACGAGCACTTCCTGCGATGCCACGCGATAGGTAATCCATCCGTTTCGGACGTATACGAGGCCGCGCCCGTCGGCCTGCTTCCACAGATCGAAGTCGCAACCAAGGTCAATTACCTCTGCCCTGCCGCTCTCGACGCCGAAATAATTCGGCGGCGCCCAGATGCGCGCGCGCAGATGCCCGATATCCAGTCGTACCCGATGCTCCCCGGCGCGAGTCGAGATCATCTGTAATCGCGAATCGGCCGACAGCATCACGGTGCCGATTCGGGCAACGCTCAGCGTCGTGGTCTGCCCCGCTCCCGTTGCAATGATCGATCCCGGAGCAAGTGAACCCGACTCCTTGCGTCCGCTGCTGGACTCGGTTACGAAGTTCCATGCTTGGTCGGTTGGCCAATCCAGTCGATGCGACCCCAGCCAGACCAGAAACAGGCAGGCTGCCGCAACGACTGCCAAACCGGCAAGCGTCCGTCGAAACATGTTGTGTTGCGATGCTGGTACGACGGGGCGCAGCGCCAAACCTCGTGCCCGCGCACTGAAGGGCGAAAGCAGGGTGTTCAGTCGTCGCAACTCCGGATCGTTGTCCAGCGCCGGATTCCACAAATTGTCGTCGCCAATCATGCGATCACTCCGCCAACGCCGGTTGGCTGTCGATACCGGCAGCGACACGCAGCTTCTGCATGCCACGATGCAGGTTGACCCGTACCGAGTCCGGCGTCAGTCCGGTCAATGCTGCAATTTCCGGACCGCTCATGCCTTCCACCAGACGCAGCATGAGAGTCTCCCGATAAGCCTCGGGAAGACTGACGATTATTCGTAACATGCGCTCCGCTTCTGTACTGGTCTCCGGGGAAGATTCCGCAGACAGATGAAATTCAAGCTCGCGGTGATCCTCTTCAGGCAACAAGCTGCCGTGTCGCATTCGACGTGCGATGGTCGCGATCCACGGTCCGAACTTGTCGTTCTCCTTGAGCTGCCGCAGACGAGCGAACGCCGTTTCGAAACACTCCTGGGTCAACTCATCGGCAATCGCCGGACGAAAACGGCCGAGCAGGATGCCGTGCACGAGCGGCGCGAATCGCTCGAACAATCGCGCATGGGCGGCCTGAGACCCGGAGCGGGCATCGCGCACCCAACGCGCAATTTCAAACCGGGTCGCTGTTTCGTTGGGCAATGAAGGCAACGTCGAATCCTGCTGGCACCCTAGTAAGAGACAGAGAACGCAACAACTGTTAACAGGCAAATCGACGTTAACACCTGTCGCTGTGAACCGCTCTACCCAGCACCACAATCCACTCGAGTTCGCCATGTACCGGATCATTCTTGCCATTGCCGTTTACATTGTCGGTTGCATCGATGCCCAGGCGTCCATCCCGCGCTGGGACGCGCTGCCAGCGATCAATGTCGTTCACTTGCAAGGCCCCTATGCGGGAAAGGAAGTCTGCCCGATGTGCCAGCATGGCTACGACGCCGGCCTGCTGGTTTTCCTGCCATCGACGACAACACCCGAGACCGCCCGAGGGGTGGCAAGCCAGCTACGGGAAGCCGCAGCATCGGTTGCCGATTCGAGGTTCCGGCCATTCCTGATTTTGACGGGCGCAGCGCCATCAGCCGCACTGTTGCAGGCGGTACAAGGCGCATCGACGAACTGGTATGTCGCTCACCTGCCCGACGTAGCGCTCGCCAAGGCATCGAACGATTTCCAGACCAATCTTGCCACGCAAGCGGTGGGATATGTATTCGCCCAACGACGCATGCTCTGGCGTTTCGACCCGGCCACGTCGCCTGCGGCTTGGCAGCCTGGTCTCGATAGTTACTCGCGTTATGCCATGGCGTTCCTGCGCGCGAACTACGAGGTAGCTATTGCGTCAAAAGACCCGGTCGTTCCGAAAGGCAATCTCTGGGCCGCACCCAATCAGTTGTCGTCTGCCGCTGATCTTGGCGGCGCTGACTCGTTGTCGGTTAGGGCATGCCTGGCGGTGTACCAGCGTCCCGCCGAAGCGCCAGCACTGGTTGCGCTGGCCCGCGATGGCAACGCGCGGCGCGGTCGTGTTGCCTGGGCAACGACAGACGATGAAGGTTGCGTCAGCTTGTCCGGCGTATCGCGCAAAAGCATCGTTCCTTTTCAACTTTTCCAGCCACTGCAACCCGTACTTGATGCCCATATCGACATCGGCGCAAGTTCGTCAAGCGATGTTGCGAATATCCAGCCGAATCGAACGGATGGTCAATCGGCGAATGGTTCCGAACGCATCGTCGGACTACCGTGCGAAGGCTGCGATGCCGTTTTTCGCGGCATGCCGAACACGCTGGAGTCAGCGGCAAGCATTGCCGGTGGCGGCGAACCCGGCGAGCGCATGACTGTTACCGGCGTGGTCCTCAATCCAGCCGGAATGGCGCAAGCTGGGACCGTGGTCTACGCCTACCAAACGGACGCGCAGGGAAGCTATCCGCGCGAGCCAGATAATGGCGGAACTGCGACCGGGCACGGACGATTGCGCGCCTGGGCGATGACTGACGACGGGGGTCGATACTCGTTTCAGACGATACGACCTGGCGCGTATCCCGACCGAACTACACCGCAACATATCCACATGCATGTCATCGAACCTGGACGCTGCACCTACTACCTTGGCGACCTGATGTTCAACGATGATCCACGGATGACTAAGTCGATCAGCGATCACGAAGATTCCGCGTACGGCGGTAGCGGCGTCGTTGATCCGGTTGGCGATCCAGACGCGGGATGGCACGCCGTCCGAAACATCCAGCTGGGATTGAACGTTCCGGACTATCTGGATTGCGAGCACAACACTGCGAGTTCGACGGAGTTGCCGGATCACCAGATCGGCGACGGAAATGCCGTCGCCGTCACGGTGCGGCCAGTGGAGTAGCATTCCCGGTTCGTCACCAACCATCGCCGGGGGAAAAATGAAATCGAAGTTTGTTTTGTCTCGCCCAGTTCGCAACTCGCTGAAAACGGTCGCAGTCTGTGCCGCTCTCGCTGTCCTGCCCAATCTCGGCTTCGCCGCAGCGCCCGACATGGCTGCGATCAAGACCGAAATCGGCAAGCAACATGATGCATCGATCAAGCGCTTGCAGGACTGGATCGCCCTGCCCTCGATCGCCGCAGAAAATCTCAATTCGCGCGAAGGCGTCGAATACATGGCGCAACTGGCACGCGATGCCGGTTTCCAGAAAGTCGAGATCATCGATACCGACGGCAAGCCCGGTGTATTCGCGCAGCTTGACGCTGGCGCGGAGAAAACGGTCGGCCTGTATTTCATGTACGACGTGAAACAGTTTGATCCCGCCGAGTGGAGTTCACCGCCGCTGCAAGCGCGCATGGTCGACAAGCCCGGTGTCGGCAAGGTCATCATGGGCCGCGGCGCGGTCAATCAGAAAGGTCCCGAATCTGCATTCCTCGCGGCGCTGCACGCGATCAAGGCGGCTAACGCGAAGATGCCGGTGAACCTGGTGCTGGTTGCCGAAGGCGAGGAGGAAATCGGTTCGCCGCATATCGGCCAACTGGTGCGTCGTCCGGAAGTCGCGGCGGCATTGGCCAAGACCATTGGCGTGTTCATGCCGTCGGCATCGCAGGATCTGGACGGCAACGTCACTGTCAGTCTCGGTGCAAAAGGGGTCGTCGAACTGGAATTGATCTCCAGCGGCGAAAAGTGGGGACGCGGCCCGGCCAAGGACATCCATTCTTCGCTGAAGGCGATGGTGGACAGCCCGGCATGGCGACTGGTGAAGGCGCTCGACACGCTGGTCTCCGATGACGGCAACACCATCACTATCGACAACTATCCGAAAGCACCACCGATCAGCGCGGACGAAATAGCAATGATCAAGGCCGCAACCGCGCGCAGCAACGAAGAAAGTGCGAAGAAGCGCATGGGCGTGCCGCACTGGATCGATGACCTGTCGTGGCAGGCGGCCAACGAACGGTTGGTGTCGCAACCTACCGTCAACATCGAAGGTCTGGTCGGCGGATACACCGGCCCCGGCGGCAAGACGGTATTGCCGCATCAAGCCATCGCCAAGATCGACATGCGCCTGGTGCCCGGCATGAAAAAAGACGATGCCGTTGCCGCATTGAAGGCGCATTTGGCCAAGCGAGGCTATGGTGACATCGAGGTCAATGTCAGTGGCGGCTACGACTCGACCAGCAGCAAGGCCCATGCTCCGCTGATCGCCGCGCAAATGAGCGTATTGAAGCGTGCCGGCCTCGACCCGATGCTGTGGCCACGCAATGCGGGTTCCTATCCCGGCTTTGTGTTTACCGATCCGCCGCTCAGCCTCGCCTCCGGCCATTTTGGCCTCGGCCACGGTAGCGGTGCGCATGCGCCGGACGAGTACTACTTGATCGAATCATCGAACCCGAAGGTGCAGGGCTACGACGGGGCGGTGATGAGCTTTGTCGAGTATCTGTACGAGTTGGGCAAGTAGCCCGCGACTCGCCTCGCCTGAAAGCCCCTCTCCCCTCGTGGGAGAGGGGTTGGGGAGAGGGGGATTTTCGGTTGCTAAGATTTCATCTTCGCAGTAGTCGACTATCGCCAATCTGGTGAAGCGTTTCGCCGGGCTGCCGCCCGCCGAGGCACCCCCGGATCAAGTCCGAGGGCAGGCTCTTTCTGCTCGCACAGAAACGTCCCCCAAAGATGCGCCCGTGGCGGGTCGGTCGTGCGATGAAGCCGCACGACTGCGCGAGTTGGCTACGGGGTTTGCCGACAGCGCATCCCTGCACTGACGGCAAACTGGCCCGAATCCCTTCGGGCCACCCTGCGGGCTTTTCCGAATCCACCTCGCCTCCCCGAAACGGGATGAAGGTCGAAGGCATCCGCGTTCGCGGACAAAGCAATTTCCCGCAGCCCGGCGCGCGGGGTTGCTCATCGACGGTTCCAATGGACCGTGTAGCGTGGACTGACTACATCCAATGCATCGGAGATTCGCGCCATGAGTGACAACGAAAAGACCAAAACCGCCACCGTCTATCGCATGGTGATGCCGAAACACGTTTGCCCATACGGGTTGAAGACCATCTACCTGCTCAAGCGCACGGGTTACGCCGTCGACGATCACTGGCTGCGAACGCGCGAGGAAACCGATGCGTTCAAGGCCAAGCACGATGTGCAAACGACGCCGCAAACCTTGATCGACGGCAAGCGCATCGGCGGCTACGACGACCTGCGGCGCTGGTTCGGCATCGACGTGCCCGATCCTGAGGAAACCAGCTACACGCCCGTGATCGCGGTCTTCGCAGTCGCTGCGCTGCTGGCAATAGCGGCGAGTTGGGCGGCATTCGGAAACCTGTTCACGGTTCGAACCGGCGAATGGTTCATCGCGATCAGCATGTGCATTCTCGCCCTGCTGAAGTTGCAGGACATCGAAAGTTTCTCGACGATGTTCCTCAACTACGACCTGTTGGCTCGGCACTGGGTGCCGTACGGCTACATCTATCCATTCGGCGAACTGCTGGCCGGCGTGCTGATGGTGGCCGGTGCGTGGCTGTGGCTATCGGTGCCGGTCGCGCTGTTCATCGGCGGCATCGGCGCGATCTCGGTATTCAAGGCGGTCTACGTCGACAAACGCGAAATCAAATGCGCGTGCGTCGGCGGCAACAGCAAAGTGCCACTCGGCTTCGTATCGCTGACCGAAAACCTGATGATGAT
>JBATAQ010000028.1:0-2283 GCA_049661925.1 Dokdonella sp. | reverse complement strand
CAGCCGCGCGAAGCTGCGTAGCGGCACTCCTTTTTCGGACCACTCGTTGCTATCTCGCGAAATGAGACTCGAATGGGACGTAATGCCCGCACCTTGTTGCACAGTCCATCTCATCCAAGATAGCTCCGCGGAAACCCACCATGCCCGAAGCAATTGCTATTGCGTCTAGCGCTTTTCCCGGCAACGGAAACTGGACTAGCGAGCAGCTCAAGCTAGCCTTTCACTTTTATTGCCAGACTCCATTCGGCAAGCTGCACAGCAGGAACCCACAGATCATCGAGTTGGCTGGATTACTCGGGCGGACGCCGGACGCGCTAGCGATGAAGCTGGTGAATTTCGCCAGCCTCGACCCGTCGATCACGGATACCGGTCGCACAGGTTTGCGCGGCGCATCCGCACGGGATCGCGAGGTCTGGAACGAATTTCATGCCGACTGGGAAAAGCTGACTATCGAATGCGATCTACTTCGCACCTACTTGCTGAAAGAGCACGGCCGAGCGCCCGACCTCGAACGCGATGCCGAAGACGATTTCGCACTCGACGACTACACCGGCGAAACGCGTCAGGCCATTGTGCGACAGCGTGTCAAACAAGATTTTTTCCGGCGAGCCGTATTGGCGAGTTATCACGGTCGATGCTGTATTTCAGGCGTCAGCGACCAACGCTTCCTCGTTGCCAGCCATATCGTGCCGTGGCGGGAGGACAAGGCGAACCGACTAAACCCGAGCAACGGACTTTGCCTGTCTTCCATTCACGACAAAGCGTTCGATAAGCATCTCTTCTCATTGACTGACGATCACCGGATCGTGTTGTCGTTACAACTGAAAGGAAGCAAGGATTCGTTCTTACAGGAAGTGTTCTGGCCTATCGAGGATCGTCTCATCGAACTGCCAGATCGATTCAGGCCCGAATCCACATTCATGGGCAGTCATCGGACAGTGATGCTGGGAGGCGAGGCGTGAAGAACATCACCATTGGACCTGTCGATCCGAACTGGAAGGTGGCGGCAACCGCGCACTACTTCGCCGAGAGGGGCGGCGGTGAGGAATACGCCTTCGGAGGAACACCTGCGGAAGCATTGGACAATCTAGAAAAACGCGAAGCTGCAGTTACTCGCGAGTTTGACGAAGGGAGCGCCGAAGAGGTCGCGTTTCTCGCGCTTGGCGCTGCCGATTTCTTCAGGGAAAACCCCAGTATCAATCTCGATTCGTACGACGGCTACATTGGTTTTATCGGGGAAGTCACGCGGCACGCGCCCATGCTGAGCAAACGCTGGCAGCAGATGAGGTGCGGTGAATTTGGCGGCGTTTGGCTTTACGACGTAACGCAAAGGTTTGGTCGCGAATGGGCAGAAGAGCTCATCAATGCAACAGGGGTGAGCGCCGCAGAACAGCTCGACTACATCATCGAAGATGAGATGGAGAAGTGGCGGTAAGCGCCATTGAGCGTCATCAACGGAAGAAGCTAGGCGCTGCGAAGATGCAGCTTTTCGTAAACAAAAACGGGCGCCTCTCGGCACCCGTCGTTGGTTTCCAGCAATGACCGCCAAAGCGATCAGTAGCGGTAGTGGTCCGGCTTGTACGGGCCTTCGACCGCTACGCCGAGGTAGTCGGCCTGGTCCTTGGTGAGCGTGGTCAGCTTCACGCCGATCTTTTCCAGGTGCAGGCGAGCCACTTCCTCGTCGAGGTGCTTGGGCAGGATGTAGACCTTGTTCTCGTAAGTGTCCTTCTTCTCCCACAGGTCGAGCTGCGCGAGCGTCTGGTTGGCGAACGAGTTGGACATGACGAAGCTCGGATGTCCGGTGGCGCAGCCGAGGTTTACCAAGCGGCCGTCGGCCAGCAGGAAGATCGCGTTACCGCCCTCGAAAATGTACTTGTCGACCTGCGGCTTGATGTTGATCTTTTCGACGTTCTTCATTTCGGCCAACGCATCGACCTGGATCTCGTTGTCGAAGTGGCCGATGTTGCAGACGATCGCCTGATCCTTCATCGCCTTCATATGCTCGACGGTGATGATGTCCTTGTTGCCGGTGGTCGTGACATAGATGTCGCCGCGGCCCAGCGTGGATTCGATCGTGTTGACTTCATAGCCCTCCATCGACGCCTGCAGGGCGCAGATCGGATCGATCTCGGTGACGACTACTCGCGCACCGTAGTTGCGCAGCGACGCTGCGCTGCCCTTGCCGACATCGCCATATCCGCAGACGACGGCGACCTTGCCGGCCAGCATCACGTCCATCGCGCGCTTCAGACCATCGGCGAGTGATTCGCGGCAGCCGTAGAG
>JBATAQ010000027.1:0-8302 GCA_049661925.1 Dokdonella sp. | reverse complement strand
AGCCGCTCCTGGCGCGCGACCGCAGGTCTCCGTCGCTTCACAACCTGGCTGCGGCAGCTGCGCCTGGGTCTGGGATACCGTCGAAAGCGCATCGCCAGTGCGCTGGCGCGAACGCGCGGCAGCCTGGCGCGACGCGGAATGGTACCGACTATTCGACGCGCGTTGCTGGAACTACGGCGCACGTCGCTGCACCTCACCCCAATGCTGGACGGCGAGCCCAGCAAGGTATTCGAGCCGTTCACGCTGCCGACCAGCAAGCGTCCGCGCGCGTCGATCGTGATTCCGGTCTACAACAAGATCGAGTACACGGTCGCCTGCCTGCGCTCTTTGGTCGACCACGCTGGTCGTCTGCCATTTGAAGTGATCGTGGTCGATGACGGCTCGGTCGACGACACGCCGCGCTGCCTGCGCGAGATCGATGGCCTGCGCGCGTTGCGCAACCGCAAAAACCTGGGCTTCGTCGGTTCCTGCAATGCTGGTGCGGCAGCCGCGAAGGGCGAGTTCATCGTCTTCCTCAACAACGATACGGTAGTCACCGCCGGCTGGCTGGAGGCGCTGCTCGACACCTTCGACCAAGTGCCCGAAGCCGGACTGGTCGGCGCGCGGCTGGTTTATCCAGATGGCCGCTTGCAGGAAGCGGGCGGCATCGTCTTCAACGACGGCTCGGGCTGGAACTATGGTCGCTTCGGTGACCCGCGCGATCCGCGCTACAGCTTCCGCCGCGAAGTGGACTACTGCTCCGGCGCGGCAATCGCGATCCGGCGCGCACTATTCGATCAACTTGGCCGGTTCGATGAACGGTACGCCCCGGCCTACTACGAAGACACCGACCTTGCCTTTGCTGTACGCAACACCGGATACAAGGTGATCTACCAGCCAGCCGCGACGGTGATCCATTTCGAGGGCATTACCGCCGGTACCGACACCGGCAGTGGCGTGAAGCAATATCAGATCGTCAATCGCGAGAAGTTCCTGGAGAAATGGGCCGACGCGCTGCGTCAGCAACCCAAACCGCATCCCCAAACACCGATTGGCATCGCGGCGACGCATCGCGCCACGCGACGTGCGCTGATCATCGACGCGACGACACCAGCGCCCGACCAGGATTCGGGCTCGGTGCGGATGGTCAATTTCATTCGCGTGCTGATCGACCTGGGCACCCAGGTCACCTTTATGGCCGAGAACCGAGCTTGGGTCGAGCGCGATACGACAGCGCTGCAACAGCTCGGCGTCGAAGTCTTGTTCCATCCGTACGTCTCCGACCCGGTCGCGCTGTTTCGCGAGCGTGGTGCGGAGTTCGACGTGATCCTGCTGTCGCGCCATTACATTGCCGTCAATTACCTGGCCCTGGTACGCGAATACGCACCGCAGGCACGACTACTGTTCGACACGGTGGACCTGCACTACCTGCGCGAGCAGCGCGAGGCCGAGCTTGCCGATCGTGACGACCTGCGCCGCACGGCGGCGGTAACGCGAGGGCAGGAAATCCGGATCATGCGCGACAGCGACATCACCCTGGTCGTGAGTCCGGTCGAACAGGAGTTGTTGCGTACCGACGCGCCCGACGTGCGCGTTGAAATCCTGTCCAACGTGCACGAGGTGTTCGGCTGCCGCAAACCCTTCGCCGAGCGCCACGACCTGGTTTTCGTCGGCGGCTTCCAGCATCCGCCGAATATCGACGCGGTCGACTGGTTCGTAAAGGCGGTTTTTCCGCTGGTGCGACCAGCCCTGCCCGGTGTGCGCTTCCACGTCATCGGCAGCAAGATCATCGACGAAGTTCTGGCGCTCGCCGCCGACGACGTGATCGTCCACGGCTATGTCGAGGACATCGCACCGTTCATGGACGACTGTCGTATTTCCGTCGCGCCACTGCGCTACGGCGCCGGCGTCAAGGGCAAGGTCAACATGGCGATGAGCTACGGCTTGCCGGTGGCGGCAACAGCGATCGCGGTGGAAGGCATGCACGTGCGCATTGGCGAGGACGTGCTGGTCGCCGACGATGCCGCCGGACTGGCCAATGAAATCATCCGCCTGTATTCCGACGAGGCGTTGTGGAATCAGCTTTCCGCGAATGGACTCGCGAACGTCGAAAGCCATTTCTCGTTCGCGACCGCGCGTGTAGCGGTGCAGCGTTTCCTTTCTTGATCGCGGGCACCGCGCGCGATGCGATGACTCCGCGCTAAAACGGCAACTTCATCTTGGGTGACAGCGCCAGCAGGTGACGTCGGAATTCATCCTGGATGCGGGCCAAGGCGTTGCGGTTGTCGGCGTCGAATCGCAGCACCAGCACCGGCGTCGTGTTCGATGCGCGCACCAGACCCCAGCCGTCGGGCCAGTCGGCGCGCACGCCGTCAATCAGCGTCATGCGGGCGCCTTCGAACTTGGCGCGCTTGCGGAACTCCTCGACAAAGCGATGGGTTTCACCCTCCTTCATCGGGATGTTGAGTTCCGGCGTCGACATGCCCTTGTACAGGGTGTTGAACACTTGCTGCGGCGGACGATCATCGTTGGAAAGGATTTCCATCAATCGCGCGGCCGCGTAGATGCCATCGTCGAAACCGTACCAGCGCTCCTTGAAGAAGAAGTGCCCGCTCATTTCGCCCGCCAGTTGTGCACCGGTTTCGCGCATCTTCGCCTTGATCAACGAGTGGCCGGTCTTCCACATCAAGGGCACGCCACCGCTGCGAACGATTTCCGGGGCCAGCTTGCCGGTGCACTTGACGTCGTAGATCACCGTTGAGCCGGGGTTGCGAACCAGCATGTCGGCAGCAAACAGCATCAACAGCCGGTCGGGATAGATCACTTCTCCGGTCTGCGTGACAACGCCTAGCCGATCACCATCGCCATCGAACGCGAGCCCAACATCGGCGTGGCTGCTCTTCACCACCGCGATCAGATCCTTGAGGTTTTCGGGATTGGATGGGTCGGGATGATGATTGGGAAAGTTACCGTCAACTTCGCAGAACAGCGGGACCACTTCACAACCGATTTCTTCAAGCACCTGCGGAGCCAACATGCCGGCGACGCCGTTGCCGGCATCGAGCACTACCTTCATGCGGCGCTGCACCTGCACGTCGCTGCCGACCCGCTCGATGTAGGCCGGGCCAACATCGATCACCTGCAGCCCGCCGTTGCCGTGGCGGAAGCGGCCTTCGACAATCCGCGTATGCAAACCAGTGATGGCGTCGCCGAACAGGGTTTCGCCGCCAAGCACGATCTTGAAACCGTTGTAGTCCGGCGGATTGTGGCTGCCGGTGACGGCAACGCCCGATCCCGTATTCAGATGAAAGCCGGCGAAATACACCAGCGGCGTCGGTGCCAGGCCGATGTCGATGACATCGATGCCACTGGCGCGGATGCCGGCGATCAGCGCGGTCGACAATTCCGGACCGGACAACCGACCGTCACGACCCACCACGATCTCGCCGATGCCGCGTTCGCCCGCTTCGCTGCCGATGGCATGGCCCAGCAGTTGCGCGACATCGACGTTCAAATTGCGCCCGACCACGCCGCGGATATCGTAGGTGCGGAACATGCACGCGTCGACGACGATTTCCGCCGTCTCCGTTTCGACCGGCGATTCAACGACAGGGCTGGCGCGAGTGCGGACGCCGATGCCCGAGATCACCTTGTTCTCGACGAGGTCTGTCAAGGTCCGGTCTTCCGGCAGCTTCTTTCCGGAGCGCTTTTCCGGTACAAGCAGACGTCGACGCGAGCTGGCGTGGCGCAGCCACAGCGCCACGACGGCGCCACCAAGACACAACGCGGCGAACACGAACAGCAAGATCGGCTCGTGCGGCAAAACGATCGGCAAATCTGGCGGCGTCTTGTGGATGCGCAGGTGCGAGCCGGCGATGACGAGGCCCTTGTCGCGACCGGAACTGACCACGGATGGACCGATCGCGCGCAGTACCTCATCCTCGCCATCAATGCTGACTTGTCTCAGTTCCAGCCGCGTACTGGCAGGCGTACGATCAAACGCATCGAAAACCGGTTGTGCTGGCCAGCGCAGGATCACGTAGGCGCGAACACTGCCGTCGCCAGCCAGAGCTGGCCGCCCCTGGATCAACGACGCGGCGCCGCCAATCCGGCGCAGCAGCAATGCCGTCGCGGCGCGTTCCGATTGCGCCGTCGCCAACACCGAGGCTCGCGCATAACCCAGACCCGCAAGGTCGCCGCTGATCAAGGGTTCAAGGTCGGCACCATAGAACTCGGCAGCAGCCAGTCCCGGCATCGCCGCGCGCAACAAGCTGCTGGCCTGTGCAAGATCGACCGGCTCGACCGCAAGCGCGCTGACCAGTGCCGGTACCTTCATGGCCGCGTCGGCGCGTTCGCGCATCCGGTCAATCACGCTGTTGACTGCGGCGGCAGCCTGGCTGCGCGCGACCTCGCCTGCGCTCGCGGCGCGTTGTTCGTCGAGGACCAGGGTCGCTTGCCACACGCAAAAAACAGCTGCAACGATCAACAGCGTGGCTGCCGCCAACGCACTCAAGGCGCTTGCGCTGGATCTGCGCGGCAGCGGGCGGAACGAGTCCGCCTGCACCATCACCTTCGATGTTTTACCGAACAAACCCATCAACTCTCTCCGTCAATGCCCCGTGCTGCCGAAGCCGCCTTCGCCGCGCTTGCTGGCAACGAAGTCATCAACCATTTCGAAATCCGCTCGTCGCACCGGCATCACCACCAATTGCGCAACGCGGTCGCCGGGCTGGATCGTAAACGCCACGTCGGATCGATTCCACACCGAGATTTGCAACGGGCCCTGGTAGTCGGCATCGATCAGGCCAACCAGGTTGCCCAGCACGATGCCATGTTTGTGACCCAATCCCGAGCGCGGCAGGATCATTGCGCACAGGCCGGGGTCGCCGATATGGATGGCGATGCCACTTGGCAGCAACGCGGTTGCGCCGGGCTCCATTGTCATCGGCTGGTGGAGCATGGCGCGCAGATCGAGACCGGCCGATCCCTCGGTGGCGTAGTCGGGCAGCGGAAAATCGCGCCCAAGTCGCTGGTCGAGGATCTTCATCTGCACTTTCACGGCGCTCACGCGGAAGCACCCGAATGTTGCGAGATTCTTTCCGCGATCCGCGCTACGAGTTGGTCAGCGAGTACCCGCTTGTCAGCGCGAGCCAGTTCTTCACGTCCACCCTGCCAGAGCAACAAAAGCGAGTTGTCGTCGCGCTCGAAGCCCAGCTCGGTACCAACCTCGTTGGCGGCGATCAAATCGAGATGCTTGTCGCGCAACTTGGCAAGGGCGCGCGCTTCGAGATTCTCCGTCTCGGCGGCAAAGCCGACCACATAGGGCCGCTTTGGCAAGGCCGCCACGGTCACGACGATGTCCGGGTTGGCGACGAGATTCAGTTGCAGGCTTGCGCCATTTTTCTTGATCTTGTGCGGCGCGATCTTATCGACGCGGAAGTCCGCAACGGCCGCGGCGGCAACCAGGATGTCGGCGTCGACGACCGCTGCCAGCGTGGCCGCCAGCATTTGTTCCGCGCTGACAACATTAAACCGCTCAACCCCGCGCGGCGTCGGCAAATTCACCGGACCGGCGACCAGGGTTACATCTGCTCCGGCAGCACGTGCCGCAGCAGCAATCGCAAAACCCATGCGCCCGGAACTGCGATTGCCGAGAAACCTCACCGGGTCGATTGCCTCGTGGGTGGGCCCGGCCGTGACGACGACGCGCTTGCCCACGAGCGATCCGCTGATGCGAGTGGCAAGCAGGTGTTCGACGATCTGCGCCGGTTCCAGCATTCGACCGGGTCCAATGTCACCGCAGGCCTGTTCGCCATCGGCTGGTCCGATCACTTCGACGGCGCGACTGCGCAGCGTTTCCACATTTGTCTGCGTCGCGGCGTGTGCCCACATTTGCTGATTCATCGCCGGTGCGATCGTCAAAGGCGCAGCGCTGGCCAGGCACAGCGTGCTGAGCAGGTCGTCGGCGCGGCCTTGAGCGAGCCGTGCGATGCAGTCAGCGGTTGCCGGCGCGATCACGATGCGATCAGCCCATCGCGCCAACTCGATATGCCCCATCGCCGCTTCTGCTGACGCATCCCAAACGCTGTCGCGGACGCTGCGGCCCGACAGCGCCTGGAACGTCTGCGCCGTGACGAAGCGCGCGCCATTCGTGCTCAGCACCACTTGCACTTGCGCACCCGCGCGAACCAGCAAGCGCGTCAGCTCGGCCGCCTTGTAGGCGGCGATGCCTCCGGTCACGCCGAGCAGGATGCGCGTGCCGGCGAGGCTGGATCGGCTCATGTGCGAAAAGGCTGACGGCAGGACATGCCGCTAGCTTACTGAAATTCGCTGTGCTGCCGCTGGTCGCCGCGCACAACCTGCGCCACTGTGGTCGTCGATGCCGATCACTGCTGATCGGGGAGTGCTGGCGATGACAATCCGCGATTGGCCCGATGGCGAACGACCTCGCGAAAAACTCGTCGCGCGAGGCGCCGGTGCACTGTCCGATGCCGAACTGCTGGCGATTTTTCTGGGCTCGGGCCGGCGCGGCATGGATGCCGTGCAACTGGGTCGCGCACTGCTGACCCAACACAAGGGCATCAAGGGCTTGCTGGAAAACCCGGCAGCGCGCACGGACGTGGGGCCAGTCGCCTGGTGCCGCTTGCAGGCCGGGCTGGAACTGGGTCGTCGCTATCTGGAATCCGAACTGGTCCAGGGCCAAAGCCTGGAAGACCCGGCCCATTGCGCGCGATACTTGAAGTCGCAGTTGTATCGCTATCCCTACGAAGTCTTCGCCTGCTTGTTCCTCGACAACCGTCATCGCGTGCTGGGTTTCGAAGAGCTGTTTCGCGGCAGCATTGCCAACACCGAAGTGCATCCACGCGAAGTGGTGCGGCGCTGCATGTCACATAACGCGGCAGCGGTGATTTTCGCCCACAACCATCCTTCCGGTGTCGCCGAGCCGAGCAGCAGCGACCGCGTGATCACCCAGCGACTGAAGGAAGCGCTGGCGCTGATCGACGTGCGCGTGCTCGACCACTTCGTGATTGGCGACGGCGCACCCACGTCGATGGCGCTACGAGGCTGGGTCTGATCGCGACGAAGCGCCGGGCCCGTTGATCGGCACGTTCAAGCGTGCCATCGAACGCCATGCCGCGTTTGTTCACGTGGCAGCGGGCATATTCTCGGCGCACATCAACCAGAGGGGAACAATATGCGCATGGGACTCATCATCGGCGGCATCCTGCTTGCCGCCATCGGCGTCGCCGCGTTTACCGGCAACTTCAATTTCACCAGCAAGGAAAAGGTCATCGAGATCGGCGACCTGTCGGCCAGCGTCGACAAGACCCGCAGTGTGCCGCAATGGATCGGCGGCGTCGCCGTGCTGGTCGGCCTTGGTCTGGTCGTGGTCGGGGCGACACGCAAGTCCTGATTGACAAAGTGCTTCATGAAAAAGCCACGCAGATGCGTGGCTTTTTCGTTTCAGGCTGTGAACCTTGCTTCTCGCAAGCCGTTATAACTGGTTGGTCTTGAAGGTGTCGCAGTCCTGCATGCTGCCGGTCTGGAAGCCGGCGCGGAACCAGCGCACGCGCTGCGCCGAGCTGCCGTGGGTGAACGAATCGGGCACCACGTAGCCCTGCGAACGCTTCTGCAGCGCGTCGTCACCAATCTGGGTGGCAGCGTTGAGGGCGGACTCGATGTCGCCGTCGTCCAGCCAGTCCAACTGCTGTTGCGCCTGTTTCGCCCAGATGCCGGCATAGCAGTCGGCCTGTAGTTCCTGGCGCACCGACAAACCCTGCGCGCCTTCCATCGGCTGCCCGCGTTCGGCCAACTGGCGAACTTGCTGCATGACTCCGGTGACGTTCTGCACGTGATGACCCACCTCGTGCGCGATCACGTAGGCGCGGGCGAAATCGCCGGAAGCACGGAACTTGGTTTCCATCTCGCGGAAAAAGTCGAGGTCGAGGTATACCTTGCGATCACCGGGGCAGTAGAACGGTCCCATCGCCGATGACGCGGCACCGCAAGCGGAGCGAACGCCGCCACTGAACAACACCAGTGTCGGCGGCGGATATTGCTGCCCACCGGCCTTGAACATGGGGGCCCAAACGTCTTCCGTGCTTCCCAGCACGTGGCGGACGAACTCTGTCTGCTCGTTGTTCTCGACGGGTGCGGTTTGCGGTGCGCTGCCGGTCGTGCCGCCACCGCCGGCCATGTCGCCGAGCAGTTGCAGGATTTCGCCCGGATTCTTCCCGAACAGCAGGCCGACAACGACGACGAGGACGACGCCGCCAATGCCCAGGCTGCCGCCACCGAACCGCATCCCGCCGCCGCCACCACC
>JBATAQ010000026.1:0-35611 GCA_049661925.1 Dokdonella sp. | reverse complement strand
GTAAATGCCGAGGTAGAACAGCGGTTCGATCACCGCGATCTTCTCGCCGAACTTCATCTGCCAGAGGAAGTGCAGCACGCCGAGCAGGCCGATGACATATATCAAGCGATGCAGGCGCAGCCAGTTTCGGCCTAGCTTGCGCATCATCGCCTTGGTCGAGGTTGCGGCGAGCGGAATCAACAGCAGCCACGCGGCAAATCCGACGGTGATGAACGGTTTCTTGGCGATCTCCGCGAAAATCTGCGACCAGAATCCGCCAAGGTCGATGACCAGGTAGATCGCAAAATGCAGGGTCGCGTAGAAGAACGCGAACAATCCCAGCATGCGACGGTAGCGAATCAGCCAGTTCCATTTCGTGATCATGCGCAGCGGCGTCACTGCAAGCGTGATCAGCAGCAAGCGCAGTGCCCACAAGCCGCTGGTGTGCTCCAGTTGTGCGACCGGATCGACGCCGAGTTGATTGGTGTAGGTGTCCCAGCCGAGCAACAGCGCCGGGGCCAAACAAGCGACAAATACAAACGGCTTGCTGATCGCAACTGGCCCACTTGGAAACTTACGCATCGTCAGAAATTACGACGCAAATCCATGCCGGCGTACATCGATGCAACCTGTTCGGCATAGCCATTGAAGGGCAAGGTCACGACGCGATTGTTGAGCAGGTTGCGACCATCACCGGCAATGCGGCGCTCGGTCGCCTGGCTCCAGCGCGGATGATCAACGGTCGGATTGACGTTCGCGTAGAAGCCGTATTCGTCCGGTGCCGAATCGTTCCACGACGTGATCGGCTGCTGTTCGACGAACTCGATCCGCATGATCGACTTGGCGCTCTTGAAGCCGTACTTCCACGGAGTCATCAGACGCAACGGCGCACCGTTCTGGGCAGGCAGGCTGCGCCCGTACATGCCGGTGACGAGCAGGCTGACCGTATTCATTGCCTCGTCGATGCGCAGCGCTTCGCGATACGGCCAGTCGAGTACGCGATAGCTGATGCCCGGCATTTCCGATGGTCGATCGACGGTAGTGAAGGTGACGAACTTCGCCGCCGAGGTCGGCTTGAAATGCGCCAGCACGTTCGCCAGCGGAATGCCGATCCAGGGAATCACCATCGACCAGCCTTCGACACAACGCAGGCGGTAGACGCGTTCCTGCTGCGGCGCGATGGCGAGGATGTCTTCCAGGGTGAATTTCCCGGTGATTTCCGCATTGCCGGCAATCACAACCGACCACGGCTCCGGCTTGAACGCGCCGGAGTTGCGTGCAGGGTCGGACTTGTCGGTGCCGAATTCGTAGTAGTTGTTGTAGTGCGTGGCGTCGTTCGCGCTGGTGCGTGGATCGGCCACGACGTAGGCGGGATTCGCCGTCGCGACCAGTGGTCTGCCGAATGTCGGCGTAGCTTCGACCATGGGTTTCGCGTCGTCTTCGTTCTTGCCACAGGCCGCCAGCATCGCGGTCGGTCCCGCCAATGCCAAACCCTTCAACAGCTCACGTCGCCGCATCCATATCGATTCCGGCGTGATTTCGCTGGGCGGGATATGGGGTATACGAATGCGTGACATGGCAACACCCTCGCTGGACACATGGCCCATCTAAGCACGTTCACTGGCGGACAAAAGCTGACTGGAACGCCAGGACATGAATCACGAACGCCGAAACATGCCGATATTCGGCTATCCGGGACCTACGCGTACCAGTTGCCGATGACGTTGCCCAGTTGCACCGGCTGTTCCGCCTGCAATGGAACGAGACTCGCCTTGTTCGGTACCAGCACGATCGCCGTCGAACCCATGTTGAAGCGCGCCATCTCGGCGCCGCGTGCCAGCGAGATGTTGCGGTCGCGCCAGTCGCGGCGAACGATGCGTTTGCCGAACGGCGGGATTTCGAGACCACTCCATACCGTTGTCACGCTGGCGACCAGCATGGCGCCAACCATCACGACGACGAAGGGCCCGTGCTCGCCATCGAAATGGCAGACCAGTCGCTCGTTGCGTGCAAATACGCGTGGTATGTCCTGCACGGTGAACGGCGCGACGCTGTAGAGGCGTCCCGGTATGTGCACGGTTTCGCGCAGGCGACCGGACAGCGGCATGTGGACGCGGTGGTAGTCGCGCGGCGACAGATACACGGTCGCGAACGAACCGTCTGCAAAGGGTTCTGCACTCAGGGCTTCGCCGAGCAATTCCGTGGCGGTGTAGCTTTGGCCCTTGGCCTGAAAGATGCGCCCGGCTTGGATCGACCCGGCCTGGCTGATGCGGCCATCGGCGGGGCAGATGATGGCTTCCGGCGCGGCGTTCAGATCACGCACACCGTCCTTCAACGCACGAGTGAAGAACGCGTTGAAGTGCTCGAACTCATCGCGGTCGCTAATCTGTGCTTCGCTCAAATCGACGTTGAATCGCGCAACGATCTGGTCGATCAGAAAGTTCTTCCACGGCTTCCAGCCCCAGCGCGTCGCCCAATGCACGAGCGTCGTCAGCAGGCGGTGTGGCAGCAGGTATTGGAGCAATACGGACGGCTTCATGGCGCGCTCCTTTCAATCAACGTGTCCATGTCGGCAACCAGCTTGTCGGCATCATATTGGCCGGGACGGAACATGCCGGCGAGACGGCCTTGCGGATCGATGATCAGGATGTTGGCGCTATGGTCGACCGAATAGCCGCCGCCGTCGCCCTCGTGGCGCGCGTAGACCAGGCCGAGCGACTTCGACAACTTCTCCAGTTGTTCGTCGTTTCCGGTAGCGCCGACGAAATCGGGGCTGAAGAATCCGACGTAGGTTTTCAGCACGTCGGGCGTATCTCGCGTCGGGTCGACCGAGATGAAATTTACCTGCACATCCTTGGCATGGCCATCCTGCTGCCAGCGTGTCCATGCCTGCTTGAGAATTGCCAGCGCGGTCGGGCAGACATCCGGGCAATGCGTGAAACCAATGAAGACGAGGTTCCAGCGGCCTTTCCAGTCGGCCAGCGTGAGGGTGCCCCCGTTGGCGCGTTGCAGCGTGAATTCCGGCACCGCGCGCGGTTGCGGATAGAGCAAGGCGGCCTGAAGCTGCGGCGGTTCCGGATTGAACCAGCGATTGCCGAACCAGAGGCCGAGGCCGGCTGCGAGCGCGGCGACGACGATCATGAGGCCGGTTGAAATTCGGCCGCGAGGGAGTTTTAAGGTCATGCTCAAAGTATAGCGAGGCGATGCCGCCTATACTTGGAAGTCTTTCATTGCACACCGTGACGAACGCGCGAATGACCGCAGAATTGGCGACCATCATCGATCACATCCGCTACGGCGCGAGCCGCTTTGGCGGGTCGGGTTTGAGCTTTGGCCACAGCTATGACAACGCGCTTGACGAAGCCACGCATCTGGTCCTGCACGTGTTGCATCTCCCGCATGACCTGTCGCCTGCCTATGGGCAATCACGACTGACAGCAGACGAGAAAGCCGAAATCCTGGACCTGATCGAGCGTCGTATCCGTGAGCGCCGACCAGTCGCCTATTTGACTGGTGAGGCATGGTTTGCCGATCTGAAATTCAAGTCTGACCCGCGTGCGCTGGTGCCGCGTTCGCCGATTGCCGAGCTGATCCGCAGCGGCTTTTCGCCGTGGCTGGATGATCGCCCGATCAAGCGTGCGCTGGACCTTTGCACAGGCTCGGGTTGCATCGGTATTGCAATGGCGGTCCACCAGCCGGAATGGCAAGTTGACATCGCCGACATCAGTGACGACGCGCTGGAACTGGCCCGCGAGAACATCGCGTTCCAGCATGTCTGCGGTCGCGTTCGCGCGATCCAGTCCAATCTATTTGAATCGCTGGGCGGCGAGCGCTACGACTTGATCGTCACCAATCCGCCTTACGTGACCGAGCAGGAATTTTCAGAACTGCCGGAGGAATACAGCCACGAACCCAAGCTTGGTTTGACTTCCGGTAAAGATGGGCTCGATCTCGCTTTGAAGATCCTTCGCGATGCACCGGAGCATCTGAGTGTCGATGGCGTGTTGATCGTTGAAGTTGGCGAATCTGAAAAGGCACTGGTCGAACTGCTGCCGCAGGTTCCGTTCAACTGGATCGAGTTCGAGGTCGGCCAGATGGGTGTGCTCTTGATTGATCGCAGCGAGCTGGTCGAACACGCTGATGTGATTCGCAAGCTCGCCGACGCGCGGGCCTGAGCGACTCGCCCGACCATGTCCAGCAATACCTTCGGCCAGCTTTTCAGCGTGACGACCTTTGGCGAAAGCCACGGCTTGGCGATTGGTTGCGTGGTCGACGGTTGTCCGCCGGGACTGGAGATTTGCGAAGACGATTTTCGCCGGGACCTTGATCGTCGCGCGACCGGTCGCACCCGCCATACTTCGCAACGCCACGAGGCCGACGAGATCGAAATCCTGTCCGGTGTGTATCAGGGCAAGACGACCGGCACGCCGATTGCGCTGCTGATCCGCAACACCGACCAGAAGTCGAAGGACTACAGCGAAATCGTTGATCGCTTTCGTCCCGGTCATGCCGACTACACCTATTGGCAGAAGTACGGCATTCGCGACCCGCGCGGTGGCGGACGCTCGTCTGCGCGCGAGACGACGATGCGCGTCGCCGCAGGAGTCATTGCGAAGAAGTGGCTGGCGCAACATCACGACATCGCCATCCAGGGTCATCTGGCCCAGGTGGGTGAACTCACGCCGCGTCATTTCGATGCCGGCATGATCGAAGACAATGCGTTTTTCTGGCCCGATGCCGAGATGTTGACCGAGCTGGAAAGCTACATGGACGCGCTGCGCAAGTCCGGTGATTCGGTCGGTGCACGAGTGAGTGTTGTTGCCGACAACGTCCCGCCGGGTTGGGGCGAGCCGATCTACGGCAAGCTCGATGGCGATCTCGCCGCCGCATTGATGAGCATCAATGCGGTCAAAGGCGTCGAGATTGGCGATGGCTTTGCCGTGGTCGCTCAGAAGGGCACCGATCATCGCGATGAAATGAGCCCGCAAGGATTCCGCAGCAACCACAGCGGCGGCATTCTCGGTGGCATCAGCAGTGGCCAGCGCATTTTTGCCAGCGTGGCCTTCAAGCCGACTTCAAGCATCCTGGTGCCAGGTCGCAGCATCGACAGCAAGGGCGAGCCGGTCGATCTGCGCACCAAGGGTCGCCACGATCCCTGCGTCGGCATCCGCGCCACGCCGATTGTCGAGGCGATGCTTGCGCTGGTGCTGATCGATCACGCGTTGCGCCATCGCGCGCAGTGCGGAGACGTCGGTGTGGTGACGCCGCGTATCCCGGCGCAGGCACCGATGGAATGATCGGCTTCGCGCGACGCAACATCATCGGTCCTGAATGAGCAAGAAAGAGAGCTACGTCGTCGCCATCGTCGGTGCCACTGGTGCGGTGGGCGAGACCTTGTTGTCGATCCTCGCCGAACGGAAATTCCCTGTGGCGAAACTCATTGCGCTGGCCAGTTCGCGTTCGGCAGGCGGCTGCGTCGAGTTCAACGGCAAGTCGATAACGGTCACTGATCTTTCCGATTTCGATTTCGTCGGCGTCGACATCGCGTTTTTCTCCGCTGGCGGTTCGGTGTCGAAAATCCATGCTCTGCGCGCTGCCGCGGCGGGTGCGGTCGTGATCGACAACACCTCCGAGTTTCGCTACCACGACGAAATTCCACTGGTGGTGAGCGAGGTCAATCCTGAATCGTTGGCCGGATATACGAAGCACGGCATCGTTGCGAATCCGAACTGCTCGACCATGCAGATGATGGTGGCGCTGGCGCCGATCCATCGCGCTGTCGGCATCACCCGCATCAATGTCGCAACCTATCAATCAGTATCGGGTGCCGGGCGTTCCGGTGGCGAGGAACTTGGTCGGCAAACAGCCGCGATACTCAACTTCCAGCCATACGAGCCGGAACGCTTCCCGGTGCAGATTGCGTTCAACCTGATCCCGCAGATCGACGTGTTCGAGGACAACGGCTACACCCGCGAAGAAATGAAGATGGTCTGGGAGACCCGCAAGATTCTCGGCGACGACAGCATCGCAGTGAACTCGACCGCCGTGCGGGTGCCGGTGTTCTTCGGTCATGCCGAGGCGATCCACATAGAAACCCGAGAAAAAATCACGGTCGAAGTGGCGCGCAGTCTGCTTGAGGCTGCACCTGGCGTGATCATCGTCGATGAGCGTGTAGCGGGAGGCTATCCGACGCCGGTCACCCATGCCGCCGGCAGCGATTCGACCTACGTCGGCCGTATCCGCGAAGACATCTCGCATCCGCGTGGTCTGAACCTGTGGGTCGTCTCCGACAACATCCGCAAGGGTGCCGCGCTTAACGCCGTGCAGATCGCCGAGCTGTTGGTGCGCTCCTATATCTGACGCGCGACAAGCATGCCGCGCTGGATGTCTTGCAGATCGCCGAGCTATTGGTACGCTCGACCATCTGAACTATAGTTGGGCGGTCAGTCACGCGAGCCTGCTTTTTGCGATGCAGTAGCGGGAAATGCTGGAGTCCAGCTTGTTAATATTTGCGTGGTATGGGTCGTTGCCGGGAGTCGGCGCGACATCGCTGTTCTGCATCGGGGAGGCTCATGAAACGAGCGCTTGAGTTGTCGCTGGCAATTTCGTTGGCACTGGGCGCGGGTCATGCGCTGGCCGTTGGCTTGGGGCAGATTCAGGTCAAGTCCCGCTTGAACCAGCCGCTGGTTGCGGAAATCCCGGTTACGGTCGATCGCGGCAGCGATGCCGAAACCTTGGCGGTTGGCCTGGCCAGCGCCGAAGAATTTTCACGGATCGGCATCGAGCGCTCCCAGATTGGCGTGCCGCTGGAATTCGTCCTGGTGAAGGGCGCGAACGGGCAGACGGTCATTCGCGTCACATCGACTGAGCCGGTTCGGGCGCCATTCCTTGATTTTCTGATTGCTGCCAACTGGAGCAATGGTCGCGTTCTGCGCGAATACACCGTGCTGCTCGATCCGCCGACTACCGCACCTGCCGTGGCCGCGGTCGCCGAGCCGGTGCAGGTCGAGCGCCAACCAGCGATTCAAGCTCCGCCGCCGCCCGAGCCAACCACGACTGCACCAGTCGCCGAGCTGCCCGCGCCCGTCGCAACAACCGAGCGCGAAGTGCCAACACCTGTGCAGGCTCCCCCGGCTCGCGTCGAACCATCTGCTCCGCCGATTGCTGTCGCACCCGCACGTGCGGCACCCGAAGTTGCTGCTGAACCTGCTTCGCAACCCGCGCGCGCAGCCGTGGCGCCATCTGGCAAGCCATTGCCGCCATCGGTCGCGGCCAGCAACGGCACCAGCTACGGTCCGGTGGCTGCCGGTGAAACGCTGTGGGAGATCGCCAACGCCACCTTGCCTGATGACGAAGTCAGCGCCAATCAGCTGATGCTGGCACTACTCAATGCCAATCCGCAGGCGTTCAGCAAGAACAACATCAATCGACTCAAGCGCGGCGCAATCCTGCGTATCCCGTCGCCGGAGGAAATTCGTGCGGTCGGGTCGATGCGCGTAGCGGCAGCCCAGGTTCGAGCCCAGGTTGAACAGTGGCGCGGGGAAACGACGACTCCCACCCTGCTTGCCGGTTCCGCCGCAGGCAACGTCGGTAAACCCGACTTTTCGACGGCCACGTCCGGTCCGATCGGCGACGACCGGCTGGCGCTGGTACCGCCGGAAATGGGCAAGGACGGTCTCGCCTCGACCGGGCAGGCCGGCTCCAGCGCTGGCACCGCGCTCGGAAACGCCACGGCGGCCGACCTTGCCCGCAGCAACGAAGAACTGGAATCACGCAATCAGGAAGCCGGCGAGCTGCGCTCGCGCGTCAAGGACCTGGAAGGTATCCAGACCAGCAACGAGCGCCTGATCAGCCTCAAGGACTCGGAAATCGCCGACCTGCAGCGCAAGTTGGCTGCTGCACAGGCGGCAGACCAGGCAGACGCAACTACGTCCGCGCCAGTTGCGGTCGAACCCGCAACGAGCGTCGCGACTGCATCGGCAGCAAACGTCGCTCCGGTCGATGGAACGCTTTCCGAACCCGCGCCATCAGACATGCCTGTCGCCACGGCGCAGGACGATATCTGGGGCAAGAACGGCAAGGAGTCAGCGCCACCCGCCGATGCAGCGACGCCGGAATCGCCGGCCGTCGCCGGAGCTACCGACGGTCAAGCTGACACCGCCGCCAATGCTGGATCGACCGATCCGCAAGCAACAAACGCGGACGCAACAGCGCTGGAGAACCCGCCGGTAGTTGCAAGCGAATCAACGCCGGTTGTCGAAACCGCTGCGCCCGTCGAAGCCACCGATGCGTTGGCGCAGCCAGCCGTCACTGCGGCGGCACCTGCGCAGGAAGCCGTAGTGGCGGAAACGCCGTGGTATCTCGATCCGCGCGTGCTCGGTGGCACAGCGCTGATTGCGCTGCTACTCGGTGTGCTGGCCGTGCGCAGCCGTCGCAAGACGCCGGCCGCCAAACCGAAAAGCTCACTTGCCGACCAGTTCGCAGCCGCGACAACCATGACGCCCGTGGTCGCGCAGCCGAGCAACGGTGGCATCGTCGTCATGGACGAGGAACGCCAATT
Organism: Dokdonella sp.; assembly: GCA_049661925.1. Classification (GTDB taxonomy): domain Bacteria; phylum Pseudomonadota; class Gammaproteobacteria; order Xanthomonadales; family Rhodanobacteraceae; genus Dokdonella. The sequence continues at coordinate 27,072 of JBATAQ010000026.1, read as the reverse complement.
GGCGGAGCAGATCGCTGAGGATCCAGCCGATCTTGGCGCGAGGCTTGAGCTGATCAGCATCTATTACGCCGACAACCGGGTCGATGAATTCCGTACCGCGGCGTTGGCGATGGAACCGTATGTGGATGATCCGAAAGAAGCGGAATGGGTCCAGGTGCGGGCGATGGGTGAGGATCTTTTGCCGAACGACCCGCTATTCAGCTCCGTGGCCGTGGCGCAGGCAGAGGTCGCACCGGCCAGCGCTGACGACGATTGGTCCGACGTTGGCGACGCGCCAGTCGTCGACCGCATGCGCTGGTCGAACGACGGTGATGACTTCGACGATGTCGACCGATCCGAGGTCGCGGACGTTGACGTGGTCGAAGCGCCGGTTGTTGCCGCCGCCGACAACGAATTGCGATTTGCCCCAGCTCCCTTGGTCGAAACCGGGCATGCCAACGAAGCCAACGATGCCAATTTGACAGACGACGAGTTCGCGCCTGACGACGAGCCGCTGGCATCGATGGACGACGATCTCGACGAGTTGGACGCCAAGGCCGCAGGCGGCCTGGAATTTACGCTGGAGGATGCGCCGGAATTGGACGAAATCCCGGTGAAATCAGCCTCCGTCACCCCCGTGCCTGATTTACAGTCGACCAAGGGACGACCCCTGACCGAGGTGTCAATAGTGGATCGTCCCCCGACCGAAAGCTTTGATTTCGACCTGCCGCCGCTGGAATTTGAATCAAGCGTTGGCACATCATCCACGATCAAAGCCGCAGCACAGCGCGACGACGATGCATCGAACGATCTCGCCGATTCCGGGCTGGACGACGAATTCCTGACTGGCGAAGATGCGCTGGGGACGAAACTCGACCTGGCTCGCGCCTATGCGGACATGGGCGATCCCGAAGGCGCACGCGACATGCTGGAAGAGGTGCTTTCGGCAGGCGACTCGGCGCAGAAGGACAAGGCGCGCCGGCTGCTCGCCGAACTGGGCTGAGCCCTACGCAATCACCGTGACGTGCTCGGTGGAGCGCGTCGGTTTGGCCGTCAGGCTCCAGAAATGGCCGACGACTGGCGCTTGGCGGCGGTGAGTTTCACGGCCAGCGATTGGGTTCCTTCGCGCTCGCCTTCGAGCAGCACGCTTTGTCCCGGTCGCAACGCGGCCTCGCGGTTGCGCAAGTCGGCCTGATCGAGGATGGCATGGCCGTCGATCTTCAACAGTCGATCGCCCACCTGCAAGCCAGCCAGGTCCGCCGGACCGCGCGCGGCAACCGTTGCGATGACGACGCCGCTGGTCGGGTTCATTGGGATGTTGTTCGGCGCCGGGTTCAACACGCCGGCAAAGTCCGCCCCCACATAATCGGCGCCGATCCAGCCACGGACCACTTCACCGTGGTCGATGATCTGCGCCAGCACTGCTTTCGCGGTGGCCACAGGGATCGCGAAACTGATCCCGTCTGCCCCCGGCAGTACCGCGCCTCGGCCATCCTGAGTAGCTGTGCGCGGGTAGATGGCCGTGTTGATGCCGACCAGCTCGCCCATGGAATTGACCAGCGCGCCACCGGAATTGCCGGCATTGATCGCCGCGTCGGTCTGGATGAAATCCTCGTAGGCGGACAGGCGCAACTGGCGGCCGGTCGCACTGACGATACCCATCGTCACGGTCTTGCCGATGCCAACGGGATTGCCGATTGCCAGCACGACGTCGCCGACCACGACGCGACCGCTTTCCTCGGCGGCAACCGGAATGGTTGGCAACTTGTCCAGATCGATTTTAAGCACGGCCAGGTCGGTGTCGATATCGCTTCCAATTACCCGCGCCTTGGCGACGCGGCCGTCGTCGATCATCACCTGGATGTCGTCGGAGCCAGTGATGACGTGATTGTTGGTCAGCACATAGCCGTCGTCGCTGAAGATCACGCCCGAACCCAGGTTCTGCTCGGTGCGCTTGAGCACCGGGCCTACCGCGATGGTCCCGAGCAGGCGCCGGGTCAGCGCGTCGACGGCAAAACCGGTCTGCCGATACGGTGTGACCTTGTTCGCGTAGATGTTGACAACCGCCGGTGATGCCCGATCTACCGCCGCCGAATAGGAGATGTCGCGCAGTGATCGCGGTGATTCACGCGTTTCGGTAGCCACGCTGCGCCCGTTGTCGCCGCCAGTGCGAATGCGATCAACCAGCCACGGCGCGAAAACGCTCAGCAGGAACGCAATCGCCAGGCCGACGATGACGTAGCGGGTGACGAATACAGCAAGTCTTGGCAGAGATTGGCGCATGCAGCTATGGGTCCGGATGACGAAGGGGATTCAGGGCAATCCCGCGCTGGGGGGGAGTCGTGGTACTGGCTTGAGGGGATCGAACATTTACACGCCGCGACACAGGGTCTCGGTCACCGATTGCAGCCATGCTGACGTTGGAAACCCTGCCAACGAAAACTACATTGTTTCCATTGTCCTGAAAAATCAATAACTTGCATGAAAGATTTCACTTGATCTGTCGTTTCACGAAACGCCACTAAGGTCGGTCGGTCCAGGACGCCGCTGATTGCAGCCACGCCACGGCGACCGTTTCGGTGGATCGTTGGCGACGGACACAATGACGCGCATGGTCAGTTTCATTGTATGCCCACGGGTGCTTGGTTAAACTGTCACGATTTTACGCGACCCCGTGTGGCGTGGCGGAAAGAAACTCGATAGCAAGCAACTGCGGAGTGCTGGATGTCCAATGATGGCGTCAATGTAGGGCGTCGCCGTTTCCTGACCACGACGACGGTAGTCGTTGGTGGGGTGGGAGCGGCGGTGGCGATGGTCCCTTTCATCAAGTCCTGGCAGCCCAGCGCCCGCGCCAAGACGGCGGGTGCGCCGGTCCAGGTCGATATCAGCAGGCTTGAAGACGGTCAAATGATCATGTCCGAGTGGCGCGGCCAGCCGATCTGGATCATCAAGCGGACCAAGGCGCAGTTGGATATGCTGCCGACACTTGACGGCGAGTTGCGCGATCCTGGCTCTGAGGTCGCCGATCAGCAGCCGGCCTACGCGAAGAATGAATTCCGTTCGATCAAGCCTGAAATCCTGGTCGTGGTCGGCATCTGCACGCATCTGGGCTGCGCGCCGAAGTTGTACGCGGAAGTCAAGCCGGAACCCTTCGACGCAAACTGGAAGGGCGGCTTCTTCTGCCCTTGCCACAAGTCGCGCTTCGACATGTCAGGCCGCGTGTTCCAGGGCGTTCCGGCGCCAACCAACCTGGTCATTCCACCCTACAAGTACGCCAGTGACACCGAGATCACCGTCGGCGTCAATCCAGAGGGGATCGCCTGATGGCCAATCCATTGAGCCGCGCCGCCACTGGCCTGCAAGGCTGGTTCAACGATCGCGCACCCGGATTCGGGCCGTTCTACCGCAAGCACATGTCGGAGTATTACGCGCCGAAAAATTTCAACATCTGGTACATCTTCGGCGTGCTGTCGATGGTGGCGCTGGTCAACCAGATATTCACCGGCATCTTCCTGACCATGCACTTCAAGCCAAGTGCGACGGAAGCGTTCGCGTCGGTCGAATACATCATGCGCGACGTGGAGTGGGGCTGGCTGATCCGCTACATGCATTCCACCGGTGCGTCTGCATTCTTCGTCGTCATATACATCCACATGTTTCGCGGAATCATGTACGGCTCGTACAAGAAGCCGCGCGAGCTGGTCTGGCTGCTCGGCATGCTGATCTACCTGGTCCTGATGGCCGAAGCCTTCATGGGGTATGTGCTGCCTTGGGGTCAGATGTCGTTCTGGGGTGCCAAGGTGATCATTTCGCTGTTTGGCGCGATTCCGGTAATCGGCGGAACATTGGTCGAGTGGATCATGGGCGACTACCTGCCGGCCGACGCGACCCTGAATCGCTTCTTTGCGCTGCACGTGATCGCGATGCCGCTGGTCCTGCTGCTGCTGGTGGTGTTGCACGTTTTCGCCCTGCACGAAGTCGGGTCGAACAATCCCGATGGCGTCGAAATCAAGAAAGGTCCGAAGGGTCCGACCGGCAAGCCGCTGGACGGTATTCCGTTCCATCCGTATTTCACGGTCAAGGACACTTTCTACACAGGTTGTTTCCTGATCATCTGCGCGTTCATCCTGTTTTTCGAGCCGACCGCTGGCGGCTGGCTCCTTGAACATGACAACTTCGTCGAAGCCAATCGCCTGGTGACGCCGGACCACATCAAGCCGGTCTGGTACTACACGCCGTATTACGCGATGCTGCGAGTGATCCCCGACAAGCTCGGCGGCGTCATGACCATGTTTGGTGCGATCGGCATCCTGTTCTTCCTGCCCTGGCTGGATCGCGGCAAGGTCAAGTCATGGCGCTATCGCGGCGGTGGCTATCGCGTTGCCATTGCAGTGCTTGCGATCTCATTCGTCTGGCTGGGCAAGATCGGTGCCGGTCCGGGCACCGATCCGGTGGAAACCATTATTGGTCGCGTCCTGACCCTGGTGTATTTCGGCTTCTTCGCCTTCCTTTGGGCGTACACGTTTTTCGGCTTTGAAAAGACCAAGCCAGTTCCGGATCGGGTGACGACGCATGACTAAGCTTCCAATGAAGTCCGCCTTGAGCACGATGGCTATCGTCGATTCCGCGCGTCGGTCGCTGGTCGGCTTGCTGATCGGTGCTGCCTTGGTCGTCGCGCCGGCGGCACTTGCCAATGACGGCGGCGGATTGCAAGCCGCCAACACCAGCCTCAACAACGTCGGTTCGTTGCAAAACGGAGCCAAGCTCTACTTCAACTACTGCTCGGGCTGCCATGCGCTGAATTTCATGCGCTACGCGCGCATTGCCGAGGATCTGGGGCTGAGCGAAGAGCAGGTGAGGAAGAACTTCATGTTCACCGATGCCAAGTTCGGCGAGACCATCCACGCCAACATCAATGCCAAGGACGCCACCGAATGGTTCGGCAAGGCGCCGCCAGACCTGTCGCTGGAAGTGCGCGCTCGCGGCGCGGATTGGGTCTATACCTACCTGAAGTCGTTCTATCTCGACCCATCGCGGCCGATCGGCTGGAACAACACTCTGTTCCCGAACGCCTCGATGCCCAATCCACTGTGGGAACTACAGGGACTGCAAACGGCAACATTCACGCCGGGTGTGAATGGCGCCGAACACACGCTGGAGAAATTCGAGCTGCGCCAACCCGGCAGCGAATCCCCTGCCGCGTTCGACGAAACCGTTCGCGACCTGACTGCTTTCCTGCAGTACGTGTCGGAACCGGCTGCACTGCACAGAAAATCGATCGGAATCTGGGTATTGCTGTATCTGGGTGTATTCACTTTCCTGGCATGGATGCTGAAGAACGAGTACTGGAAGGACGTTCACTGATTTCATTGCCGGGGTTCTTGCGCCCCTAGGCGGACAAAGTCGCGCGGTGTACATTTCAACAGCATTACAGGTCAACAGGGTTACAGGCGGGGTTGGCAACAGGGTTTTCGTGGCCAGTCCTTGGCAGTCATCAGTTGCGGAACGTGGTGTTTGAGGTCCTGGGTGTCGTAGTAAACGACGCCAGCCGGTCAAACATCGCAGCCGGCACAGGCGAGGGGGCGACAAGGTGACATTCATGGTACTGAACCAGCGTTCGCGTACGGTCCTGACGCTTTATTCGGCGGTGGATTGTTTGCATTGCCACCGGGTTCGCCTGGTATTGGCGGCCAAGGGCGTTACCTACGACCTGGTGCCGGTCGACCTGAATCGCCCGCCCGAAGACCTGGCTGAGGTGAATCCCTACAACTCGGTGCCGACCCTGGTCGATCGCGACCTGGTGCTGTACGACACCAATGTGATCTGCGAATACCTCGACGAGCGCTATCCGCATCCACCATTGATGCCGATCGATCCGCTGACCCGCGCTCGCGTCCGGCTGGCGATCGTGCGCATCGAGAACGATTGGTTGACCTTGGCCGATACCATGGAAGAGGGCGGCAAGGCAGCCGATGTGGCCCGAAAGGCGCTGCGTGACGCGTTGATCCAGAACGTGCAGGCGTTCAAGGCGTCGAAGTTCTTCCTGAGCCCCGAAATGAGTCTGGCCGACTGCGCGCTGGCGCCATTGATCTGGCGCTTGCCCAGCCTGGATATCAAATTGCCGCCATCGGCACAGGTCATTCACGACTACGGCGAGCGGATTTTCCGCAACCCTGGCTTCACGCGCAGCCTGATGCCGGAAGAACGGGCATTGCGCGCATGACCGGCATCGGTGCCAAAACCACGGCGATGACGTCCAATCGTCCGTACCTGATGCGGGCGCTGTACGACTGGATCAGCGACAACGATCTCACCCCTTACCTGCTGGTCGACGCAAATTTCCCGGGCATAAAGGTGCCCAAGGGCATCGCCAAGGACGGACGCATCGTCCTCAATACTGCTGCACGCGCCGTCAGTCACCTGCAAATCGGCAAGGAAGCGATCAGCTTTTCTGCCCGTTTCGGTGGCGTCAGCCACTCGCTGTATGTGCCGCTCACCGCCGTACTGGCGATCTACGCCCAGGAAAACGGCCAGGGCATGATGTTCCCGGCCGAAGACGCGCCCCCCGAGCCGCCGGAACCGGAAAAAGCCGCCGTCGAAGAAGCCCCGAAGCGGGCTAAGTTGCGGGTTGTGAAGTAGCGAGTTTTTCCAACGCGGCCACGAATTCTCTCTGGCCGACTCGGCCGGCGCAACGCACTGGAAATATCTGCTATCTCTGTTGGTTTTTCTTGTAACGGCCACCGCTATGGCTCGTTCGGTAGAGTCATGCCCAAACTTGCCGCCCAATTCCGGGTTGGAGTGGAGCTATCACGAGGGACCCGACTTTGATGTTTGTTACGCATCGTTTGTTGGCGGGGGCGCACGCGCCTTCGGTGTCTATCTCGGCAATTTTCCAAGTTTCAGTCCCGAGCATGCGACCGTGGTCGGCAACGGCAAGATAGCTGGCCGGAAGGTCAAGTGGTATCGCCAAGAGACGGCGGATGACAGCTCGTCGCTTGCTCGCCAAACGCTACTCACCCTCGACGAGAAGTCTGGCTATGTTGCGCATATCTGGGTCACGGCGGACACGGAGCAACAGCTCAAGGATCGCCTTGCGATTCTAGAGCGCATCACCTTCAAGCATTGAGGTTGCGCTTCAATAATTCACTCGCGCCGGACGCGCTTCGCACGTCGACAGCGTAGGGCCTGAGAAACTTTGGGTACGCTTCGATGGCCGAAACAATCACTGAAACCAGCACTGTTTCGTTCCGAGCAGCACGAAGCGCTGACTTGCCTGAGCTCGTGCGCATGCTCGCGGACGATCCGCTCGGGTCTGGACGCGAGGTACTGTCGGACCCACTCGTTCCCAGCTACACCGAAGCATTTTCCGCAATCGACGCAGAACCGGACAGCGAATTGATCGTTGCTGTTCTCGCTGGTGCGCCCATCGGTATGCTCCAGATCACTTTCATCCCGTCTCTCAGCTATCAAGGTCGGTGGCGGGCGCTTATCGAAGGCGTGCGCGTTTTGTCGAGCGAGCGCTCGCGTGGGGTTGGAGAAGCAATGCTACATTGGGCAATCGAGCGCGCCCGCTCTCCCGACTGCGTTATGGTTCAACTGACGACGGACAAGTCCAGGGACGACGCGCTGCGGTTCTACGAACGGCTGGGTTTCGTGTCGTCACATCACGGCATGAAGCTACATCTCTAGCGCGAGGCGAGAGCACGAATCGAGTTGCGTATCCGACGGTTGTCACTCGGAAATGCTGGCCATTCAAGCGCACTAAAGGATGGCTTGCTCGAGCTGAAAGTCGATCATGGGCCAGGCTACCGGGTCTATTACACCTTCAAGAATCAGACGCTTGTGTTGCTGTTGTGTGGTGGCGACAAAACCACGCAGCAGGATGACGTCAAGCTCGCATCACGCATTGCAAGGCAATGGGAAGTTCAATCATGAACGCAGCAAAAGAAAAATTCAGCCGTTATGACACCGCGGACTATCTCGAAACGGACGCGGACATTGCGGCATATCTGACCGCTTGTGCGGAAGAAGATGACCCGTCGCTTCTTCTCGCGGCGCTGGGTGACGTAGCGCGTGCCCAGAACATGACGCAACTTGCCGCAAGAACCGGTATGACGCGCATGGGGCTCTACAAGGCACTCTCCGGGCAGGGTAATCCCAGTTTTGCCACCGTCTCCAAGGTTGCGCATGCCCTTGGGCTGAAGATTACGGTCGCGGCGGCGTAGATATCATTTCAAACCGAAGCTGTTTTTCAGTTCGGCTATGCCGCCTCCGTCGTCAAGCATGTTTTGGTGGTAATTTTGGCGGATTACGCCATCCCGCTGTGACGCCAAGCAACGACAGGCGGTCGATTGGTTGTTCTGCCTAATCACGGGAGTCACGTCATGCGCTACCTGATCGCTACGTTCGTTTTGGCAACGTTACTCACTGCATCAGCATGTGGACAGACTGCTGATCCCGATAAGGTCAAGGATCAGATCACCGGCGACGCAAAGGGTGCAGCGTCGGCCAACCCAATGTGCAAATTATTCACCCAGGCGGAAATCGAGGCGTACGCGGGAGCGCCGGCAGGGCCGGGCGAGAATGCGGCGGGTGGTGCCGGTTGCAATTGGCACGATGCGTCCAACGCAACATCGGTATCGGTGACCGTGGTAACCCCGGACTACTTCCCCGAGCCCGATGCGATGGATGGGTTCAAGCGCCTCCCCGACGTTGGCACGAGAGGCTGGGTGGCACCAGATTCGGGATGGTCGGCCGGTGCCATCGTTGCGGACCGAGCCTTCGCCGTCGGGATCTCGGGCAAGAGCGCGACGGAGGCTTCGGTGACAGCGTTGCTGAAAGAAGCGATCAAGCGTCACAAGCAATAGAGCGCCCGGCACGATGTTGCGCGACCATTCGACAGGAGCTTCCTGAGGGCCATCCCAACGCCGCCTCCTGGCGGCGTTTTGCTGTCCGGAGCTGGCAACCGTGACTTCTGGCCCGCGCACTAGTGTTCACTGAGTACTAATGTTGCATCGTCTCTATGATGATGTTCGTGACCGATGACTGATGAAACCGACAATCTGCTGCGCAAGTTCCACAAGGAGCTGTCGTCGGGCACCGTTTCATTGGTGCTGCTGGCGGTACTCGCCCAAAGCGACCAGCCTATGTATGGCTACCTGATTGCCAAGCGTATCAGCGCAGATGCCGAGGGCGTGATGATCGGCAAGCAGAGTGCGCTGTATCCAGTGCTGCGCAACATGAGTGCGGCTGGCCTGCTCGACAGCGAAGTCGAGCCTTCTGTCGCCGGGCCGCCACGGCGCTACTACCGAATCACTGCGTTGGGCCGTGAGGTGCTCGCGCAATGGACCGAAACCTGGTCCGACACCCGCAATTTCGTAGACACCGTCCTGCAAGGAACCCCGCGATGAATCCGCCATTGCCACAAACGATCTACGAATACCTGGAACAACTACGCGATGAACTGCGCGGTGCCGATCCGGCGATGATCCAGGATGCGCTCTACGATGCGGAGGAACACCTGCGCGCCGAATTGGCCGAGCATCCCGAGCTGACCGAAGCGCAAATGCTGGCCCAGGTGGTCAGCAGCTATGGCGCTCCCGAGGAAGTCGCGGACATTTATCGCGCCAAGGACGAAATTGTGCAGAGCGCGCTGCGTCCCGGTAACTGGATGCCGGTTGCAAGCCCGGAGCCCGGCGCTGCTACGCCCATCCCGCCTGAAACGTCGCGAGCGCCGGCATCCGAGCCCAAGCAACCGAGCGCGTTGCGCAAGTTTTTCGCAGTTGGCGCCGATCCGCGCAGCTATGCCGCCCTGTTCTACATGCTGTTGTCGCTGGCGACCGGCATCTTCTACTCCGTGTGGATCATTGTCGGCCTGAGCCTGTCAGCAGCACTGTCGATCCTCATCATCGGTGTTCCCTTGATCTTCCTGTTCCTGGGTTCGGTCCGCGTGCTTGCCTTGGTCGAAGGCAGACTGGTGGAAGCGACGCTGGGTGTACGCATGCCGCGCCGGACGCGCTACACCGACACGTCGGTATCGATCTGGCAGCGTATCGGCGCGATGTTCACCGACCCGCGCACCTGGCTGACCATGCTCTACATGCTGCTGATGCTTCCGCTCGGAACTGCGTATTTCACGATTGCCGTGACCGCGCTTTCAGTCTCGCTGGCACTGATCTTCGCGCCGTTGCTGCAACTGATCGGCATTCCCGGCATCACGTTTTCGATGGCAGGTGGATCGAGTTGGGACGCACCGCTGTGGTTGTCGCCGCTGTTTGTCTGCTTCGGCATTGTCTTGCTGTTCCTGGCCCTGCATCTGGCTCGCGGCATCGGTTATCTGCATGGACGGTTCGCGCGCAGCCTGCTGGTCGACAGCGCGCCGGTCTGACCAAGCAGGTATGTCGAAACCTTCAGGCGTAGCGCGCAGCGATTCCTGCTGGCACCATCCGCTTCGGGATTTTTACGAGGGGTGTGGTCATGGGCAAGAAAGAATTTGAAGCTTCCTTGCAGAACGGCCACCACGCCGACCTGGCGCGCTTGGTCGGCGACTGGTCTGGCATGGTGAAGGTGTGGTTCGAGCCCGATCAGTTGGCCAGTGAAGGTTCCGTACGCGGCCGCATCCGCAGCGTATTGAATGGACGTTTCGTGATCCACGAATACGAAGCCCAGTGCATGGGCGAGACCGAGAATGGTGTCGCGATCCATGGCTATCATCTTGACCGCCACTGCTACGAGTCGGCGTGGATCGACAGTTTCCACACCGGTACGCAGATTATGGTCAGCCACGGCGTTCCGAGGGCGGCTCTGCACAGTGTCACAGGTAGCTACGGCGGTGAGAGCGACGGCGAAGCCTGGGGCTGGCGGACCGAAATCGAGTTGAAGTCGACCGATCGCGTGCTGATCCAGATGTTCAATATCACCCCGCAAGGTGAGGAAGCGCTGGCCGTCGAATTCGACTACCGACGCGTCCACGGCGCTCGTCCAACCTGAATCCGACGATCCAATTGCGCCGCAAGCTTCATCTTAGCGGTCGATCAGGTCAGACTGCGCGGCCCTGTTCCATGAATTCGCGCCATGAGTAGTGAGTTGCTGGTTGGCATCCATTCGGTCGAGTCTGCGCTTAGCCACGATCCGGAAAACCTGGTCGAGCTGTACATCGAAACCGGACAACAGAATCCGCGCATTCGCGACCTGATCGAGAAAGCGCGCGACCTCGGGATCAAGCCACATGCGCGCGAGCGCGAGGCGCTGGACCGCATGACCGGCGGCAATCGCCATCAAGGCGTCGTCGCCAAGTACCGCACGCCACCGGCGTTGAACGAATCCGATCTGGCAAAACTGTTGGAAACGGGCGGCAGCGACGCGCTGTATCTGGTTCTGGACGGCATTACGGATCCGCACAATCTTGGCGCTTGCCTGCGCAGTGCCGAAGCGGCTGGAGTGACGGCTGTCATCGTTACCAAGGACAAGGCAGTCGGTATCACACCAACGGTGCGACGAGCGTCAGCCGGTGCCGCGGATCGCGTTCCCTTCGTTGCTGTCACCAACCTCGCCCGCACCATGCGCAGCCTGCGCGACGCGGGTGTCTGGTTGACCGGGCTTGCCGGCGACGGCGAGGCGTCGCTTTATCAGGTCGACTTGAAGGGCGCAGTCGGCATCGTCATGGGCAGCGAAGGCGAGGGCATGCGCCGCTTGACCCGCGAGGCCTGCGACCACATCGCCCGCATTCCCATGCGCGGTTCCATCGACAGCCTCAACGTTTCGGTCGCGACCGGTGTCGCCCTGTTCGAAGTGCTGCGCCAGCGCGCGGGCTAAAGATCAGCTTGGTTATTCGCCGTCAGACCCTTCGTTGATGCCCTCGAACAGGAAGGTTGACAGGTAGCGCTCGCCGGTATCGGGCAGCATCGCGAGGATCGCTGATCCCGGTTCGGATGAGCGGGCGATTTCCAGCGCGGCGGCAAACGTCGCGCCGGCCGAGATGCCGCAGAAGATGCCTTCCTTGCGGGCCAGCGTCAGTGAGGTATCGCGTGCCAGCGTGTCGCTGATCGGGATGATCTGGTCGACCACGTCGCGATTGAGCACTTCGGGAATGAAATCCGGCGTCCAGCCCTGGATGCGGTGTGGTTTCCATTCGTCGCCGGCGAGCATCGATGCGACATCGGGTTCGGTCGCGACAATACGCACGCCGGGGCGGGCGACTTTCAGCATTTCGCCAACGCCGGTCAGGGTGCCGCCGGTGCCCCAGCCGGTGACGAAGGCATCCAGGCGACGCCCGGCGAAGTCCTGGCAAATCTCGGCAGCCGTTGTGTTGCGATGGAATGCCGGGTTGGCGGGATTCTGGAATTGGCGTGACAGGAACGCGCCGTGTTGGCGGGCGAAGGCTTCGGCGTGGCGAACCATGCCGGTGCCGCGTTCCGCAGCTGGGGTCAAAATGACCTTGGCCCCGAAGACTCGCATCAGCTTGCGGCGCTCGATCGAAAACGTTTCCGTCATGAAGGCGACGAATGGGTAGCCACGTGCCGCGCAGACCATCGCCAGTGCAATCCCCGTATTGCCCGAGGTTGCCTCAACCACCGTCTGCCCAGGCTTGAGCTCGCCGCTGGCTTCGGCATCCAGGATGACAGCCAAGGCGAGGCGATCCTTGACCGAGCCGCCGGGATTGAACGACTCGACTTTGACGAACATCTCGATCCCATCGGGAGCGAGGCGGTTGATGCGGACGATGGGCGTGCGACCGATGGTGTCGAGGATGCTGGCGTGGATCATCTTTGAATTTCGCTCGATTGGGCATGTTGCCCGGCGTAAGATGGTCGCATGGCCATCCGATTTTTCTGATGGCGACGGCCAAGTCATGCAGACGCCAGTCAGCTAACTGGCATCGACGCGGATACCATTCGTCCACCGTGTCGAATCCCGGCACTCTCTCAGGATGAAACCATGAACCTGCATCTCGCTCTTACGCCCATCGTGTCGCTGATCGCTGGTGTTCTGATTCTGATCATGCCGCGCCTGCTCAACTTCATCGTCGCGATCTACCTGATCCTGATTGGCTTGATCGGGTTGTTTCCTGCGTTGTCAGCCTGAGCTTCGGGAATCGATCACAAGAAAAAAGGCGGACCGAAGTCCGCCTTTTTCTTTTTCGAGCGCTTGTCTGGTCAGACCGAGCTCTCGATCCGCCGACGGCGCATCCAGATGGCCGCGGCGATCATCAAGGCGCCGGCAGCGATGCCGATCCACATCTCCGGCATGGTGAACACGTGATACGTGGTTGAGGGGTGGAAGGCTGTCAGCAGGTTGGTGATGTCCGGGTCCGACGAGCTGTCAGCCATCTGCCCGATCTGGCGCAAAACGTCTTTGTCGCCAAGCCAACTGCCGGGGATGATGCTGAAAATCACTCGGCCGGCGACTTCGCTGCTGAGGAATTTATTGTCGAAATGGGGAAGCCCCATTGCGCCGATCCAGCCATTCAGAACAATCGTGACGATGGGCACCAGGATCGCCCAGAGAAACGGTTTGCTGCGTGCAAATGCCGAGCAGAGCAGCAACCAGCCCAGCGCTGGCAGGGCCCACATTGCGTCTACGGGAATGGTCAGCAGCAGCCGCCAGAAAAGGCCGAATGGATTGGAGTTCGCGATCACCGGCAATGGGTTGATGCCGTGCAACGCGGCCCATATCGAAACCACCAGCAGGAAGCCAGCATAGGCGACCGTGGCGATCACGAACGCGATCAGGGGAGCAACGACAGCGGCGGTGACCACTTTCGACAGCACGGTCGCGGTGTCTGAAATTGGCAACGATTTCCAGAACAGCACGCTGCGGTCCTTGCGGTCGTCATAGAGCGCGCCGAGCAGATAGAAGAACAGGACGAAAAACAACGCCACGCATGTCAGCACGTTGAACATCAGGTAGACCACGTCGAGACCTTGCCCAGCCTGGACCAGGTCGCCCGAGCTGATCTGGGCAGAAAGCTGGTCCCAGGGAATACCGAATGACACGTGCGTTCCGACGCGTCGCCCGAATACTTCCGACCAGACGATGCCGAGTATGCTCAGGATCAACACGGCGCTGGTGATCCAGAACGGCGTCCATAAAAAGCCACCGCGATGTTCCCAGTATTCGCGCTTGACCAGCCAGTTGAAGGTATTCATGCGTAGGTTCCTTTCATCGTTGCGACGAAGAGGTCGGAAACGGAGGGTTTGCGAAGTTCCCCGAACTCGGCGAGGGTGGCGCGCGGGACGCCATCGAACAGGAAGATTGACTTGCCGAAGATTTGCCGTTCGTTGATCGGGTTCATCGCCCGCGCTGCATCGGCGCGATCCGGCGAAACCATCACTTCGATGTAGCGCTCGGCGATGGCATCCATTGATGCCGACAGCGCAATCTTGCCGTCGCGAATGAAGATGAGGTCGGTAAGGATGTGTTCGATCTCCTCGACCTGATGCGTGGTGACAATGATGGTCTTTTGCTCATCGAAATAATCGTTGAGCAGAGTCTCGTAAAAGGTCTTGCGATAGAGGATGTCGAGGCCGAGCGTTGGCTCGTCCAACACCAGCAGTTTGGCGTCGATCGCCATCACCAGTGCCAGATGCAGCTGCACGATCATGCCCTTGGACATTTCACGTACGCGCAAGGCCGGGTTCAATTTGGTCCGTGCCAGGAAGGCCATACACTTCTCGCGTGAAAAGCGCGGATGCACGCCGGCGACAAAATCAACCGCTTCGCGCACCTTGATCCAGCGCGGCAACACGGCGACGTCTGCGATAAAGCAAACCTGTTTCATCAATTCGGTGCGTTGGCTGCGCGGATCCATGCCAAGAACACTGAGCTTTCCTTCGAATTCGGCTAGCCCGAGGATTGCCTTGAGCGCCGTGGTCTTGCCGGCGCCGTTGGGGCCGATCAAGCCGACGATGCGGCCTTCCTCGATAGTCAGGTCGATGCCATCAAGCGCGGCCGTCTTGCCGTAATGCTTGCTGAGGTTGGTGGCCTGGATCACGGCCTGCGGCTGGGATAGTGCTTGTGCATTCATTGCGTATCTCCGTGCTTGGCGCCTTCCTTGAGGAGGCGGTCGAGGTCTAGTCCCATGCGTTGCAAACGGGCGTACAGAAGCGGCCATTCTTCGGTCAGAAAACGCTCGCGTTCCGACAGCAGCAGCGCTTCACGCGCGCCTTCGGTGACGAACATGCCCAGGCCTCGGCGCTTCTCGACCAGGCTCTCATCGACCAGTTCCTGGTACGACTTGGACACCGTGATCGGGTTGATCTGAAAATCTGCTGCGACCTGGCGAACCGAAGGCAAGGCTTCGCCCGGCTTGAGGACACCGTCGAGGATCATCGCCACTACGCGGTCGCGCAGTTGTCGATAAATCGGCGTCGAATCGTTCCAGGTCATGGTCATGGTTTATTCCTTGGCGACGAGCATCTTGGCGGTGCCGAACGAATAGTAGGGCATGTCAAAAGAAGCATTGCGGATCAGTTGAGTGGTTGCCGAGCGGGCCGGTGCAGTCCAGTCGTGGGCGACAACGGAGTTATCCGTGCTGGCGTCGTAGTCGGACGGATTGGCGGTGACGACGACGACTTCCATAAGCTGGTATTCCGGCTCGGACATGACGACGATTGTGGGCATGCGTTGCAGGTTTTGGGTGGTGAGTGCAGCGTGGGCCTTGGCCGTGTCGTAGCTGGCTTCCGCATTGGCGATAAGGCCGGTTGCGGTGACGGCGGTGATGACGACGGCGATCGCGAACGAGATGGCGTTGGTATTGCGGATGTTCATGATGTACTCCTTGGTGTGGTGTTGGGCTGGTGATGTAGTGAACTATAACACCTAATTTTGAAGTGTCAACAAATTTCTTGGCTATCGACAATTTGTTCGGGATTTGTTCAGAAGCAGGTCGCGGTGATCGCCTTGATTCGGGTGACTTGTGGCACCCGGTATCGGTGACGGTCGGCATCTATGAGGCGTGGCGGGAGATGGCGACACTGGCATCGCGTCATCCACCCACCCCAAGGAGTCACCCATGAATCGCAAAGTCCTCGTCACCCTGCTGGTGCTCGCCGCCGTCACGTCTTCTACGACGCAGGCAGCCGACCTCATCGTCAACGTCACTGGCGTTCGCGAACACAAGGGCATGCTCAGCCTCGCCGTTTATGACAGTGCCGCAACTTGGGACGCCAATGTCAAGACGGTTGCGGCCGACCAGAAAGCACCTGATGCCGACCAGGTCACATTCCATTTCACCAACCTTCCTGCCGGCAAGGTCGCCGTCATGGCCATGCACGACAAAAACGGCAACGGCAAGCTCGACAGCAACTTCATGGGCATGCCGACTGAAGGCTATGGCTTCAGCAACAATCCAAAGGTGATGCGCAAGGCGCACTTCGATGAAGCGACTGTCGAGGTCGGCAAGACGCCAACGACCATCACATTGAAGTTGCGCTAGACCATGACGATGAATCGTCGCGATTTTCTTTCGCACCTTGTTGCTGGTGCCGGCGCGCTGGCACTGGTGCCGAGCTTGCTCGATGCCAAATCCGCGAGCAGCGTCGATGCTTTCGCGGCGGCGCAGCGCAAGCATCCGTGGCTGGTCGGCTGGCACGGCGTTGCCGACCAGTCGTTCGCAGCGTCGTTTGCCAGCGTCGAAGGGAAAGTCCCGGACGGTCTGCGCGGCGTTCTCTATCGCAATGGGCCGGCGCTGTTCGAACGTGCCGGCCAGCGCTACGAGCATTGGTTCGACGGCGATGGCTTGATGCACGCTTGGGACATCGGCAACGGCCGCATCCACCACCAGGCGCGACTGGTCGAAACCTACAAGTTGAAAGCCGAACGCAAGGCCGGTCGCTTCGTGATTCCCGCCGCCGGCACGACCATTGCCGACCCCATCGAGATCCGCAACAACGACGACATCAACACTGCCAACACTTCAGTAGTGAAAATCGACGGCAAGGTCTACGCATTGTGGGAAGCGGGTTCCGCAATCGAACTCGATCCCGATACGTTGGAGATGCTCGGCCCGAAAACCTGGCGAGACGACCTTGAAGCCGCGCCGTTCTCGGCGCATCCGCTGCGCGACCGCGACGGCACGATCTGGAACTTCGGTTTGTTGTCGATGCTCGGCGGCAGCGGCTTGATGATCTGGAAGATCGGCCCCAACGGCCAATTGGCGGCGATGCAGACCATCAAGGACGAACACGATGGCTACCTGCACAGCTTCGCGATGAGCAAGAACCATCTCATCTTCGTGCTGGTGCCATACCGGATGGGCGATGAAGGATCCTTCTTCGAGCGGCTCCAGTTCCAACCCAACTTGCCTTGCCGCATTGCTGTCGTTCCAAAGAACGCTCTGGACAAGCCGCGCTGGTTCGATGCCGATTTCGCGATGGCATACCACTTCGCCGACGCGTTTGAACGCGGCGACGAAATCGTCGTGCGTGCGGCGCGTCACCTCGATCTTGCCGAAGCACGCTCGCCCCGAGAAAACTTGATGCACGGCAATGCCGATGCGCCACATCCAACGCCACCGCAATTGGTTACCTTGACGATCAACCTTCGCAAGGGCGACGCGCGCTGGCGCTCGACCGGCATCGCGCCGGTCGAATTTCCGCTGTTCGACCCGCGTGCGCGCAACGAAAAGGAGTCAATTCTTTACGCGCCAACCTTGATCGGGAAATCAGACGCACCATTCACCAACGCCGTCACCGCTATCAACCTGCATCACGGCAAACAGACCAGCCATCGTTATGGCGACAGCATCATGTCGGAAGAGCATGTATTCGTTCCCAAACCCGGCAGCACGAAAGCGGGGCAGGGGTGGCTGGTCGGCAGCCTGCTCGACTACGGCAAGCAACGCAGCGGGATCGTGATACTCGATGCCGAGCGCGTCGATGCCGGTCCGCTGGCAACGGCATGGCTCGACAGCGTGTTTCCGCTTGGTTTCCACGGAACCTTCAGCGCGACCTGATTCAACGCGGCAACTGCGGCAATTGCTCAAGGGCCATCCCGTATCATGACGCGATGGTCCGCCGCAAAACGCCTGCATCCCAAACGCTTTTCAGCGCCGAGCCCGCCGACGACAGCCTGAAGCCGCTCGCCGAAAGAATGCGGCCGCGCAGCCTTGACGAGATTGTCGGTCAGTCGCGCTTGATGGCACCGGATAGTTCGCTGCGCCGCGCCATCGAAGCCGGGCGCATCCACTCGATGATCCTGTGGGGTCCACCCGGTTGCGGCAAGACCACCCTGGCCTTGCTGTTGGCGCGCTATGCCGATGCGCGTTTCACCGCAATTTCTGCCGTGATGTCGGGATTGCCGGACGTGCGTGCGGCGCTGGCGGAAGCGGAAGTTGAGTTCGGTCAAGGTCGTCGCAGTGTGCTTTTCATCGACGAAGTGCACCGCTTCAACAAGACTCAGCAGGATGCGTTCCTGCCTTTCATCGAGCGTGGCGTCATCATTTTCGTTGGCGCGACCACCGAGAATCCATCGTTCGAGCTCAACTCTGCGCTGTTGTCACGTTGCCGCGTGCATGTGCTGGAGTCGCTGTCGGTCAATGACATCATCGCGGCCTTGCAACGTGCCCTTGCCGATAGCGAGCGTGGGTTGGGCGATTTAAAGCTGCGCATCGGTGACGATTCGCTACGCCTGATCGCGCAAGCCGCCGATGGCGATGTGCGACGCGCGCTGACCTTACTTGAAATCGCCGCCGAACTCGCTGTTGACGGCGTCATCGACAGCGCCACCCTGGAGCAGGTGCTGGCTGATCGCAGCCGTCGTTTCGACAAGGGCGGCGAACAGTTTTACGACCAGATTTCGGCTCTGCACAAATCGGTGCGTTCGTCCGATCCCGATGCGGCTTTGTATTGGTGCCTGCGCATGATCGATGGCGGCGTCGATCCGGCCTACCTGGCGCGACGACTGACACGCATGGCGATCGAGGACATCGGCCTTGCCGATCCACGCGCGTTGACGATTGCCTTGGAAAGCTGGGATTGCTACGAGCGCCTCGGTTCGCCGGAAGGCGAGCTGGCCTTGGCGCAAGTCGCCATCTATCTCGCCGTCGCGGCGAAGAGCAACGCCGCCTATGCCGCGTTCAACGAAGCGAACGCCGAGATCAAGGCGCGCGGCACGCTCGACGTGCCGATGCATCTGCGCAACGCACCGACCAAGCTGATGAAGAGCCTCGGCTACGGCAAGGGCTATCAATACGACCACAACGCCGAAGGCGGTATCGCCCTGGATCAGGTCTGCCTGCCCGATGAGCTGGCAGGTCGCGAGTTTTATCGACCGGTCGATCGCGGCATCGAAACGAAGATCGCCGACAAGATCAACGCGATTCGTGCCGCGCGAGCGCAGGCACGCAAGGATGTAGACGCGTGATTCGACGTATCGCGTTCGCTGCCGCCGCCGCGAAAGGCTTGCTGATCGCCTGGTTCGTTATCCACTCGCTCGCTGCGCGCGCACAAGACGCGGCGCCAACGAACAACGCCGCCACGCTGGCCACGCGCATTGATGCACAACTGGATGACAGCCGTTTCAATGCAGCGTCGTGGGGTGTCAAGGTCGTTTCCATCGACACTGGCAAGACGGTCTACCAACGCAATGCGGAACGCCTGCTGGTGCCGGCATCGACGGCCAAATTGTTCACGGCCGCGCTGGCGCTGCACACCTTTGGCAGCGACTACCGCATACCGACCATGGTGTTCGGCACCAAACGTCCAGCCAAAAATGGTGAGCTGCACGGCGACCTTGTTCTATATGGCTATGGCGATCCGACGCTCGGGATCGACCGTCATTCCGACTGGGCCAACACGCTGGCCATGCAGATTCGCAAGGCCGGAGTCACTCGCGTAACTGGCGATCTGGTCGCCGATGCCACGCGCTACGCCGCACCGCTGTACGGCAGCGGCTGGGAAGCGGCTGATTTGCAGCATTGGTTCGGCGCGCCCGCGTCTGCGATCAGTGTCGATGACAACACCGTCAAGCTGTCGATCAAGCCGGGTGTGCAGCCGGGACAATTGGCGCGTATCGAGTTCGATCCAAAAACCTCGGCGCCATCGCTGGACAATCGCTTGCGCACGGTGCCGGCGCGAACCCCGGGCGACATCAGCCTGATCCGCCGACCCGGCAGCAACACCTTGTATGCTTTCGGTTCGATTGCCGCCAACGCGGGCGAGCAGAACTATCGTGTTGCATTGGCGGATCCGGCGCTGGTCGCAGCGATTCAGTTGCGCCAGGCCTTGGCCGATGTTGGCGTCGCGGTCAGCGGAAAACTTCGCAGCGTCTACTGGCCGGCGGTAAATGAGAAACCGGAAGGCTCTGAACTGATCAAGCTTGCCAGCGACTGGTCGCCGCCCTTGAGCGAGATTGTCCGACGCGGGCTGAAGGTGTCGCAAAATCTTTATCTACAGAACCTGTTGATGCTGGTTGGCGCGAGTGAGTCGGACAAACGTATCGCCGCGCAGGAAGAAGGTGCGCGACCGCTGGCGTTCCGCAGCAGCGAAACGCTGGGCATCGATGCGATGCGCCGATTTGTTGGCGGACTCGGCATCTCGCCGCACGAAGTTGAACTGGAAGAAGGTGCCGGTCTGTCGCGTCGTGACCTGACCACCGCGTCGGCAATGACGCGCCTGCTCACGGCGACCGCCGACGATCCAAAATTCCTTGCCTTGCGCCAGGCGCTGCCGGAAGCCGGCGTCGATGGAACCCTGATCGGTCGCATGCGCAAATCAGCCGCGAAGGGTCAGGTTTTCGCCAAGACCGGCAGCATGAGCATGAACTACGCGCTCGCTGGCTACGCGACGACGACCGCCGGCGAGCGACTCGCCTTCGCCCTCTTGCTCAACAACTATGCGCCGAATGGCACGGCGAACGCGCGCGCCAGCAGCGAGCTGGACAACATCGCCGTGATGCTGGCGGAACTCGGCCAGCAAACGATCCCCGCGCGATAGCCCGCAAATGCTGCGCTGCCAGATTGCGGAGCTTGAAGCGCCAGCGTAACTTCGCCCGACTTACACAAGGGGAGGGGATCCATGCGTATTTTCATCGCAGCGATTATTGGGGCAGTAATTTTTTTCTTCTGGGGCATGGCCGCACACACGGTTCTTCCCATCGGCGACATGGGCGTGAAACCGCCGGTCGATGAAGACGTTGTCATCCAGGCGATTGCCAGCGGCACGCCAGAGGCGGGCATCTACAGGCTGCCGTGGATCGACATGGCCACGATGAGCGACGAAGCGGCAAGCGCTGCATGGGAAGCCAAGGCCAAAGCCAATCGTTTTTCCTATCTGGTTGTCGCCGATCCGCAGGCCGATCCGATGTCGATGACGGGTCCACTGATCAAGCAGTTCGTTGCGGTGTTGCTCGCGTCGTTGATCGCGGCGTGGTTGCTGGCTGCGACCTCGTGGGGATTTGGCGCTCGTGTGTTGGGTAGTGCGGGAATCGGCGTATTCGGCTGGCTGATCAACACCGCCCCGCTCACGTTCTGGTACTTGTTTCCATCCCAGTTCATGGTCGGTGGCCTGATTGAGCAAGTGGTCGGCTGGTTGCTGGCAGGCTTGGGAATGGCCTGGTGGCTCGGCCGCAAATAGCATTGCGCATTGCAGCAAAAGCGGGGCGCGGGCGATAATCCGCGCCCTTGTTTTTTTTCCCGGATTGCCGACCATGCTTGATCCCGCCCTGCTGCGTGGACAGCTTGCCAGTGTTGCCGAGCGCCTCGCCACGCGCGGCACCTACACGCTCGACGTCGCGACGCTGGAAGCGCTGGAAGCCGACCGCAAAGCCGTGCAGGTGCAGACCCAGGAACTGCAAAACCTGCGCAACAGCCGCTCCAAGGCCATTGGTATCGCCAAGGGCAAGGGCGAAGACAGCGCCGCATTGATGGCCGAAGTCGCAGCGATTGCCGACCAGCTCAAGGCGAACGAAGAGCGCCTCGCCGACATCCAGAAGAGTATTGCCGACATCGCGCTGGCGATGCCGAATCTGCCCGACGCGTCCGTGCCGGTTGGTCGCGATGAATCCGACAACGTAGAGCAAAGCCGCTGGGGCACGCCGCGCAGTTTCGATTTTCCGGTTCGCGATCACGTCGATCTTGGCGCCCACAAGGGCTGGCTCGATGCTGAAACGGCCGCGAAGATTTCCGGATCGCGCTTCACCGTGCTGCGTGGCGAACTCGCACGCCTGCATCGCGCCCTTGCCCAGTTCATGCTCAACCTGCATGTCGAAGAGCATGGCTACACCGAAACCAGCGTGCCACTGATCGTCAACGCCGATGCCCTGATCGGCACCAGCCAGTTGCCGAAGTTCGAGGAAGACCTGTTCTCGACGCCGTTCGGTGATGGCACGCGCTATCTGATCCCGACCTCCGAAGTGCCGTTGACCAACACCGTCCGCGACGAGATCGTCGACGCCGATTCGTTGCCGCGTCGCATGGCGGCGCATTCGATGTGCTTTCGTTCCGAAGCCGGCAGCGGTGGTCGCGACGTGCGCGGCATGATTCGTCAACACCAGTTCGAAAAGGTCGAGCTGGTCAGCATAACCAAACCCGCCGACAGCAACGACGAACACGAGCGCATGACGCGCTGTGCCGAAGTTGTCCTCGAAAAGCTTGGACTGCCATATCGACGCCTACTGCTGTGCACCGGCGACATGGGCTTCGCCGCGATCAAGACATACGATCTGGAAGTGTGGCTACCGAGCCAGGATTGCTATCGGGAAATTTCCTCGTGCTCCAATTGCGGAAACTTCCAGGCGCGCCGCATGCAGGCACGCTGGCGCAACCCGGAAACCGGCAAACCCGAACTGGTCCATACCCTCAATGGCTCCGGCGTCGCCGTCGGCCGCGCCCTCGTCGCCGTGATGGAAAACTACCAAAACGCCGACGGCTCCATCGACGTCCCCGCTGTCCTGCAACCGTACATGGGCGGCGTGACGACGATCCGCTAGAATTCACCATGTTGCATACGAAAGTGGTGGAATCTCGCTGCGCGAGTTTCCACCCTACGTTTGAATCGACCCCGTAGGGTGGAACCGCCAAAGGCGATTCCACCGCATCAACGCGGCGCGCGATTCAAGTGCGTCAGTGTTCACAAATGCCGGCTCCAAACGACCGCGACGATGGTCCATGGCGCGACGGTGGTGCCCTTGTATGAGAACGAAGATGAAATCCGCAACGCTTGGCATACCCACTTCGCTTGTTGAAGTCACCAACATTTCCGAACATGGATTCTGGCTGCTGATTGCAGGCGATGAGAAATTCTTGCCGTACGCGAACTTTCCGTGGTTCAAGAACGCGACCGTCGCACAACTCCTGCACGTCGAACATCCGAGCAAGGATCACTTGTACTGGCCCGACCTCGATATCGACTTGTCCGTCGATTCCATCGACAATCCACAGGCCTACCCGCTAGTCAGCAAGGTGTGATTCTCGGCTGCCTCGCGTGATGTCGCCATTGCGGCTGAAACGACGATGTGCGCAATGACTTTCATCCGCTAGAATTGATCGCGTCGTTTTCATAGTTGGTGGAAGCTCGCTGCGCGAGGTTCCACCCTACGTCCCAGCAGAAAAATCTTTTACGGAAGCGTGGCCGAGTGGTTTAAGGCACCGGTCTTGAAAACCGGCGATGGGAAACCATCCGTGAGTTCGAATCTCACCGCTTCCGCCATTTTCGGAGGACCCGATCAGTCTTGATCAGCGCAGGCGGAACGCCGTAGCGAACATCGACCGCAGGTCGATGGCCCGGAGGGCGAGGGGCAGGACGACCCGAGTAAAACTGCCGTAGGTGTGAGCCTACCGTGGGTTCGACAAATTCGACGCGATCGAATTTGGACAGCCGAACGGCTGGCCCTCGCCGTTGCGAGGGTGAGTCCCATGGATGGGACGAACAATCTCACCGCTTCCGCCACCCTCAAAGCGACCAATCCCCGCGGTTCCGTTCCCGTTTTACCTTGTACAGACCGGGCTAGGTCAGGGGAAGTCATGCAATCGAACAATTCAAGCACAGCCGCAGTCGCGAATATGCTGACCAGCAAGAACTGGTTTCGATTCGCGACATTGGTGCTGACCGCCATCGTCACCGCCTTGGTGTTGATGGTCAGCGAGCCGATCCGCGCGACCAAGGGCGACCCGCGCGCGACCCTTCTGGTCAGCGAGGCGGTGATTCACCACGGCACGGTGCGGCTGGACAGCTATCCGGCTGACGCGTTGGCTCGCTACGGCTCGGCGATCCAGAGCAAGAATGGACACTCGTACTATTACTTCCCGCTCGGAACGTCGTTGCTGAGTGTTCCTGCCGTCGCGATGGCCAATTTAATTGGCTGGCAGATGCTGGATCACGAGGCACCGGTGCAAATTGCCATCGTCCTGATCGTGACTTTGCTGCAATTGTGGCTGCTCTATCGAATCGCCCGCTTGTTTGTATCCGCATGGACTGCGCTCGCACTGGCGGCGCTGTGTGTGCTTGGCACAACATTGATGAGCACCAATGCCACCGCGCTGTGGTCGCACGATTTCGCGGTGCTGTTCGCGAGTGTGGCCTTGCTGCTGGCCTTGCGAACGATGCGCGGTCAGGTGCCGCTGGCGGCATTCTGGTTGGGAACCAGCCTTTTCCTGGCGTACCTGTGCCGGCCGACGATGGCCTTGCTCGCGCCGTTCGTATTGCTGATGCTCGCGTTGGACAAGGAGCGACGGATCGCGGCGTTGAAGACGGCCATTTGGCTGGGCGCGTGGCTCGCGCTGTTCGTCGCATGGAGCTGGATCGAATTCTCGCAATGGCTGCCGGACTACTACCTGCCATCACGTCTGGACGGCGGCGATTTCCAGATTGCGGCCTGGTCAAACCTGTTCAGTCCGTCGCGCGGGCTATTCGTGTATTCGCCGTTTCTCGCCGTTGCGCTGGTGTTTGCGGCGCTGCATTGGCGACGTAGTCGCAACGAATGGGCGATCCTGCTGGTCGCGCTGGCGTGGCCGATCTGTCACTGGTTGTCGATTTCGCAGTTCCCGCATTGGTGGGCGGGTTGGTCGTTTGGCCCACGCCTGATGACCGACGCGCTGCCGGGCCTGTTCGTGTTGCTGTTCCAGACCGTCGCGTTGACTGCGCCATCAGCGCGCCGTGTGCTGGTCGCGTTGCTGCTGGTGACAGGGGTGTTCTCGATCTACGTGCACAGCTACCAGGGCTTGTTCAACCCGTATTCGATGGCTTGGAGCGCAACGCCGAACGTCGACGAAAATCCGGAATTGATCCACGACTGGGCGTTCCCGCAATTCCTGCACAACGAGACGCGGCATGCGGAACGACTGGCGCTGTTTGACCGAACACTGGTCCTTTCCGCCGACAGTACTGACGCCCGATTCACGGGATTCTCGGAGCCGGAGGCAGGGTTGCGCTGGATGACCGCCGGCAATGCAGACGTGCAATTTCCGTTGGGTGACACCAGCCAGCTCGAACCGCGGTTGCTGTTGGGACTGGACGCACCGGAACGACAAGAGGTGCAGGTCAAGGTAAATGGAGAAACGGTCCACAACGGAACCGTACTCGGCCATCACGCCCTGCTCAAACTGACGGTTGATCCGTCACGGTTGTTGACAGGCAACAACCGCATCGAGCTGGTGTTGAACGGCAATGCCGACCCTGCATCGCCGCGCCGACTGGCACTGCGTTACGTCGGCATTGTCCTCAAGCCGCAGTAGCAATGCCCGCGGTTGCGCAGGTCTGGTTCGATGGAACAGCCGTTTGACGAAGCGCATGAAAGCTGGCATTGGTGACGCCTTCGATCCGCGCATTCGGAACCTCCCATCGCCACCCCGCCATCCGACGACAGCCGCACCCGAATCCAGGCGCTGCTCGGACACGAGTTCTTCGCGCCTACGTTGTGGCGGCGGCGCGCTGCCTTGTGGCTGGGTGGCATTCTGGTTGGTCTCGCGGCGATCTTCTTTTCCGAAGCCGCCGACGCGGCGTATGGGCTGTTCAAGCGACTGCTGGCCATTTCGCCGTACGTTCCGCTGCTGCTGACACCAGCGATGTTCGCGCTGCTGGCCTGGCTGACGCGCGGCGTGATGCGGCCCACGCGAGGCAGCGGTATTCCACAAGTGATCGCGGCGATGGGCGTGGACGACGCTTCATTTCGGCAGCGTCTGCTGTCGCTGCCCGTAGCCGCCGGCAAGATGGTGCTGACCTTGATGGCGCTGGTCGGTGGCGCGGCGGTGGGCCGCGAAGGCCCGACCGTGCACGTTGGTGCGGGCATCATGTACTGGCTTGGTGGGCGTTTCGGCTTTTCCGATCCCAAGCAGATTTCGCGCTTCGTGCTCGCCGGTGGTGGCGCGGGAATTGCTGCCGCATTCAACACGCCGCTGGCCGGCGTGGTGTTTGCGATCGAAGAACTGGCCGGCACCTTCGAGCACCGTTTCAGCGGCATTATCTTGACCGCGGTGATTTTCGCAGGCGTCGTTTCACTGGGCATCCTTGGCGACTATTCCTATTTCGGCATTGTCGATACCGACCTGCCACTTGGGCCTGCCTGGATCGCAGTCGTTGCCTGCGCGGTCTGTGGAGGCATTGGCGGTGGTCTGTTTTCGCGCTTGATCATTCTTTCCGATCACGGCCCGTTGGCGAAACTTGCCGCCTTGCGCAGACGCGCACCGGTCAGTTTTGCGTTTGCGTGCGGATTGTTGTTGGCCATTCTCGGCGTCACCACCGGTAGCGTCATCTACGGCACGGGTTACGAACAGGCGCAGGGATTGATCGATACCACCCACAGCGCTGCCGCGAGTTTCGGCTTGGCAAAGCTTGCCGCGAACCTGCTGTCGCAATGGGCTGGCCTGCCGGGCGGCATCTTCTCGCCTGCGCTCGCAGTCGGCGCCGGCATGGGCCACACGCTGTCGGCCATCGTAACGTCGGCTCCCGCCGCTGCAGTGGTGTTGCTGGGCATGGCGGCATTCCTGTCCGGCGTAACGCAAACGCCAATCACGGCCGCCGTGATTTCGCTGGAGCTAACCAACAACCACAGCATGGTCATCTCGATCATGGCGGTGTGTCTGTTGTCTCGCGCGATTTCTTCGCTGGTCTGCCCGGTACCGGTTTATCGCGCACTCGCCAACGGCATCATTGCCGAGTA
>JBATAQ010000025.1:0-12360 GCA_049661925.1 Dokdonella sp. | reverse complement strand
GTGTACCGGGATCGGGTGGGCCGCTCGGTGACGACACGGCAGAAAACATCCGCATCGCTCGCGACATTGGTTATCCGGTCATCATCAAGGCGTCCGGCGGCGGCGGCGGTCGCGGCATGCGCGTGGTGCATACCGAAGCGCAACTCGGCAACGCGGTTTCGATGACCCGCAGCGAAGCACGCGCCGCATTCGGCAACGATCAGGTCTACATGGAGAAGTACCTGGAGAATCCTCGCCACGTGGAAATCCAGGTGCTCGCCGATGGCCAGGGCAACGCGATCCATCTCGGCGAACGCGATTGTTCAATGCAGCGCCGTCATCAAAAAGTGGTCGAGGAAGCACCCGCGCCCGGCATCAGCGCGGAGCAGCGCGCGCAGATTGGCGGCGTCTGCGTCGACGCCTGTTTGCGCATCGGCTATCGCGGCGCCGGCACGTTCGAGTTTCTATACGAGGACGGGCGCTTCTACTTCATCGAAATGAACACGCGCATCCAGGTCGAGCATCCGGTCACCGAATTGATCACTGGCGTCGACCTGATTCGCGAGCAGTTGCTGATTGCCGGCGGAGAGAAATTGTCACTGCGCCAGCAAGACATCGTGCTGACCGGCCACGCGATTGAATGCCGCATCAACGCCGAAGACCCCGACACCTTCGTGCCCAGCCCCGGCACCATCAAGCGCTTTGAGGCACCGGGTGGTCCCGGCGTGCGCATCGATACGCATCTCTACGACGGCTACAAGATTCCGCCCAACTACGACTCGATGGTCGGCAAGTTGATCGTGCACGGTCGCGATCGCGAAACCGCCATCGCCCGCATGCGCATCGCGCTGTCGGAAACCGTCGTCGAAGGCATCAAGACCAATATACCGTTACAGCAGCGCATCCTCGCCGACGTAGGCTTCCAGCAGGGCGGGCAAAATATCCACTACCTCGAAAAACGCATCAGCGAGGTCAAGGAAAAGGCGATCGGGTTGACGGGTTGAGGCCTTGCTGCAGTGATCAACGCTGCGAGTTGAGAAGTGCGCGGCTGTCTCGAAAGCCCGCAAAGAGTGCCAGAAGCCGTCGTCCACTGGACCCCGGCCTGCGCCGGGGAAACGAGTGGGTTTCGGTGCGCAGACCCCAGCGTGGGCCGCCGACAGGGCGCCGCTCAGTCGAGCAGAATTATTCCGGACAGCACGGCTGTCCGGAATAAAGTGACGGCGCACGTGGAGCCCCCTGACGCGATTGGTCTTTGTCGCTTTTCGGGAACGGGCGACTCAATGATCGAGCGCGCCACCTTCCGCCAGTTCGTTTCCCCCGTGAAGACCGGGGTCCAGTGGGTATATGTCGTTGGCAATCTTCGTCTGGTGCGCGGCTGTCTCGAAAGCCCGCAAAAATTGCCAGAAGCCGTCGTCCACTGGACCCCGGCCTGCGCCGGGGAAACGAGTGGGTTTCGGTGCGCAGACCCCAGCCATGAACTGCCGACAGGGCGCCGCTCAGTCAAGCGGAATTATTCCGGACAGCAGTGCACCTACGCGGGAATAACGAAGAATTTTTGGTCGGCGGAGCCGGACCATCCAAACAGTCCGTTCATTGGTGTACCTTCGCAGGAATGACGACTAGGCTTGGCTACGCGAGACCATGACGGTGACGTTGGGTCAATGCGCAACCGCCGTGACGCCAGCTTCCGCATCCGCTTCCTTGTCCGCAAGAGCTTTCGCATTGTCCTTGCTGTGGTCAGTACCCAGCAGCATGTAGAACGCCGGTACCACGAACAAGGTGAAGATGGTGCCGACGGTTAGCCCGGTGGTGATGACCAGGCCCATGTTGTAGCGACCAGCGGCGCCGGCGCCGCTGGCAACGACCAGCGGGATGACGCCCAGCACCATTGCCGCCGTGGTCATCAGGATCGGGCGCAGTCGCGTTGCTGCGGCTTGCTCGATCGCCTCGCGCTTGCTCTTGCCGGCGCGTTGCAATTCGTTGGCGAACTCGACGATCAGGATGCCGTGCTTGGAAATCAGGCCCATCAACGTTACCAACCCGACCTGCGTGTAGATGTTGAGTGAGGTCGCCCAGCGCGTGGAAAGTGCGCCCATCTGCACGAAGCCTGGAATCAGGTTGATGAAGATCATCGCGCCAAACAGCGCCATCGGCACCGATACCAGAATGACGACGGGGTCGCGCAGGCTGTTGAACTGCGCTGCCAGCGCCAGGTAGACGATAACCAGGGCAAACAGCAAGGTCAGTGCGAAGCCACCGGATTCGTTGACGAACTGGCGCGCCTGCCCGCCGTAGTCGATCTGGTATCCATCTGGGGCGATGTCTCGGATGGCATTGACGACTTCCGCGATGCCCTCGCCCTGGGTCACGCTGGGCACCCCATTGAAGGTAACCGAATTGAGCTGCTGGAATCGGGTCAATGACTGCGGTACCACCGAATTCTTGATCTTCGCGACCGTCGATGCCTGCACCACCGAGCCGTCACCGGTACGAATGTAGTAGTCGAGCACCTGGTCGGGATTGAGGCGATCCTTCTGCAAGACCTGTGGAATCACCCGATACGAGCGACCGGCGATCGAGAAATAGTTGACGTAACCGCCACCGAGCGCTGCGCCCAGTGATGCGCCCACATCCTGCTGGGTCAGTCCCAGCGACGTGATCATCTCGCGGTCGACTTCGACGGTGCTTTGCGGTTTGTCGATTTTCAGATTCATGTCGACGAACCAGTACTTGCCGCTGGACTTCAATCGCGCCAACACGTCCTGGGCAACCTCGTAAAGATTCTCGAACGGCTCCGTGGTCGACATCACCACTTCCACCGGCTGGCCCTGCGCACCGGGCAACGAGGGCGGCTGAAACGAGAACGCGTTGGTGCCGGCCATCGCACCCCATTTCTGCTGCAATTCCTGCTGGATCTGCGTGCCGTTGCGGTCGCGCTCGCTCCAGTCCTTCAGCTTCACACCGGTCAGCACCGAGTTCGCGCCGGCGACGCCGGACAACTGGAACGTCGTTGCGATTTCCGGAATCGACGTGGTGATTTCCTGCATCTGCTTCATGTACTGCTCGACCTGGTTGGGCGCCGCGTTTGGCGCGCCGGTCGCGATGCCAAGGATGAAGCCCTGATCTTCCTGCGGGGCCAGTTCTGATTTCGAATTCATGAACAGGAATACGGTGCCACCGAGCAGCATCAGTCCCATGACCACCGGCACAATCCAGGTATCCAGCGTGCCATGCAGGCGTCGCGCGTACCAACCGTGAAGTGCCTCGAAGCGCTGGTCGATGAAGTGGACGAAGCGATTGCTTTCGTGGTCGTTGCGCAGGAAGCGCGAACTCAGCATTGGGCTGAGGAACAAGGCGATGATCGCCGACACGGTAACAGCACCAGCAAGCGTGAACGCGAACTCGGTAAACAGCGCGCCAGTGAGGCCGCCCTGGAAACCGATCGGCACATAGACCGCGATCAACACGATGGTCATCGCGATGATCGGCCCGGTCAGTTCGCGCGCAGCGATCAGCGCCGCCTGCAGCGGTGTCTTGCCTTCTTCGGTGATGTGTCGATCAACGTTCTCGACCACGATGATGGCGTCGTCGACGACCAGCCCGATCGAAAGTACCAGGGCCAGCAGGGTGATCAGGTTGAGCGTGTAGCCGAGCATCAGCATCACGAAGAACGCGCCGATCAGCGACAACGGCATTGCGATCACCGGAATGATGACGGCGCGGAAGTTGCCCATGAAAAGGAAGATCACGAGGGTGACAATCAAAAGTGCTTCGATCAGCGTCTTGACGACTTCGTCGATCGAGGTGTTGATGAAGTCAGTGGCGTCGAACGCTATGTTCGCGGACAAGCCGGTCGGCAACTGTTTCTGGATCTCCGGAAACGCATTGCGAACGCGCTCGGCGACATCCAGGATGTTGGCATCGGGTGACGTCTTGATGCCGATGAAGACAGACTGTTTGCCGTCGAAGGCGACGAACGAGTCGTAGTCCTCGGCACCCAACACCACGTTGGCAACATCCTCCAGGCGAACCACGGCACCGTCCTGGCTACGCACGGCGAGTTTGCGGAAGTCTTCCACGCTGTGCAGGTCGGTCGATGCGGTCAATGAAACGGTCGTCGAATCGCCCTTGGTCGAACCGACTGCTGCAAGGTAATTGTTGGCCGCCAATGCCTTTGAGACATCGGCTGCGGTAACACCCTGCGCAGCCATGCGCATCGGGTCCAGCCAGGCCCGCATCGCGAACTGGCGGCCGCCCAGAACTTCCGCTTCCTGCACGCCGTCCAGCGCGTCGAGCTGCGGTTTGATCACGCGCAGGATGTAGTCGGTGATGTTGTTGGTCGGCAGGTTGTCGCTGTAAAAACCCAGATACATCGACGCCGTGGTTTCACCGACCTGCACCGAAATCACCGGCTGCTGCGCCTGCGGCGGCAGACGGTTGCGGACCGAGCTGACCTGGGTCTGGATTTCGGTGAGCGCGCGATTCGCATCGTAATTGAGCTTGAGCGTCGCGGTGATGCTCGACACGCCAGCAACACTCGACGACGACAGGTAATCGATGCCCTGCGCCTGCGCCACTGCCGATTCCAGCGGTTGGGTAATGAAGCCGGCAACGGTTTGCGCATCGGCACCGAAGTACGCGGTGCTTACCGTAACCACGGCATTTTCGGTTTTCGGAAACTGGCGCACGTTGAGGTCGGAGGCCGAGCGCAAGCCGAGCACCAGGATGGTAAGGCTGATGACGATCGCCCAGACCGGCTTGTTGATGAAGGCATCTGTGAATTTCATGGCAACTCGATGGTCTGTTGCGGCAACCCGCAGAGGTCAGCACGTGCTGGTCTTGCGAATGACATGGAAAGATGGTTACTCACGCAGTCACTTTTCCTGCGGCGTTGGCGCAGCTTCATTGGCTGGCTGATGCGTGTTGTCGATGATCAGCGGCGTGCCGTTCTTGATCTTGAGCTGGCCACTGGTAACCACCTGGTCGCCAACCTTGATGCCGGTCAACACGGCGATCTGGTCGCCGCGCTTGGCGCCCGTGGTCACGAATACCGATTGCGCGGTTGGCTTGTCGGAATGGTTGGTGCCGTCGTCGGCGGGCTTTGCATCCTTGGTGTCGTCCACATCTTTATTGGCGTCTGACATGGGTTTTGCGGACGCAGCGGCAGCCTGCTCAGCATCCTTGCCCGGTACTTTCTCGCCCGGCTTCACCACCAGGAACACGGTCTCGCCATACGGATTGAACGTGATGGCCCCTTGCGGCAGGGTGATGTAGCTTTTCTCGTCGCCGATCTTGATCGAGACATCGGCGAACATGCCTGGCTTGAGTGCTTCATCAGCGTTCGCCACGCGCGCTTCAATCTGTGCATTACGGGTCGATGCATCCAGTTTCGGGCTGATCGCGGTCACTTCGCCGTCGAACGTGCGGTCATTGAATCCATCCACGCTCAGCGCCAGTTTCTGGCCCACCTTCATCTCGCCAAGGCTGCTCTGCGGCACGTTGAAATCGACGTAAATGGGATCGAGCTGTTGCAGCGTGACTACCGCCGTTCCCGCATTGATATAGCTGCCGGCGGTCATCGTGACGATGCCGATACGGCCATCGAACGGTGCGCGCAACTGGCGCTTGGCGACCAGCGCACGTTGCTGGTTAATGCCGGCCTGCGCGGCCTTCACGTCGGCCGCCGCGCTGTCGTAAGCCGCCTGGCTGATGCCTTTGTAACCTAGCTGCTGCTTGGAGCGCGCCAGGGTGGTTTTCAACAAATCGGCGTTTGCCTCAAGCTGGCGCTGCTGGGCGACGAATTCGTCCGCATTCAACTCCACCAGCAGTTCACCCTTCTTGACCTGCTGGCCGGACGCGACGCCGATCTTGCTGACGATGCCACCGACATCGAATGCCAGATCGGCACCCTGCACGGCACGCAGCGATCCCACGCTGCTCTGCTCAGGCTGCCATTTTTGCTCGCCGGCAATCGTTGAGCTAACCGTCTGCGGCGGCACCGGCTGATTGGCCGCGAATTTTGCGCCCATGATCTTGCCCATCACGTTCCAGCCGATCAACGCCGTCAACAAAAGGCCGACGATGACGACCATGATGATCATGCGCTTGGTGGTGCTGGGTTTGCGGTCTTCACTGCGCGGGTTCATGCGCATTCCTCGTTCAAGGTTTGAGTGGGGCAGCGCCGTACGTGGCGCAACAAGTTTTTGATGATTGGATCGGTGGGCGGTGCCGTCACTGCGCAGTCGACGCCTGCATGGACGTATCTGATGGCTGCCAGCCTCCACCAAGCGACGCATACAGCGCGGCGGTGTCGGCGAGTCGAGCCGCACGCGCGGCGATCAGCGCAAGTCGCGCTCGCTGGTAAAGGCGCGTGGAATCGAGCACCTGCAAATAGTCGATCGAGCCGTCGCGGTATTGTTTCTTGACCAGGTCCAGACTGCTGGCAGTGGCCTGCTCGGCTTCGGCCTGGGCAGCCAGACTTTCGGCGTCCAGTTCCAGTGCACGCAAGCTGTCGGCGACATTCTGGAATGCGGTCAACACGGTGTTGCGATAACTCGCGGATGCCTGGTCCAGGCCCGCTTCGGCTGCGCGCTTCTGTGCACGCAAAGTGCCACCACGAAAAATCGGCTGTAGCAGGTTCAAGCCCAGGCTCCATGCGCTGGTGCCAGAACCAAACAGATCGCTGCCGCCGTCGACGGCTTGTGTACCCCAGGAACCGCTCAGCGAAATCTGCGGAAACAGATTGGCCGTGGCGACGCCGACCTGCGCTGTTGCGCGATGCAGTTGCGCTTCCGCAGCACGAATATCCGGTCGCTGGCGTAACAGTTCGGACCCCAGGCTGACCGGGAAATCAGTGGGCAGCGCAATTGCATCCAGCGACAGCGCAGACAGTTCCGCACTCGCCGGTGTTTGGCCGAGATAGACGGCCAATTGGGTCTGCGTCTCGGCCAGTTGCTGGCGCAACGCCGGCAACTGCGCCTGCGCGCTGGCGATCTGCGCGCGTGACTGCAACACATCGCCCATCGAGATCGCACCAACGTCGAACTGGCGCTGGACGAGATCGAGCTGCTCGCGCAGCAAGCCGATGATGTCTTCGTTGCTGCGAATCTGTTCGCGCAACGAGGCTTCGCGAAAGCTGGTCGTCGCGACATTGCTGGCAAGCGTCAGATAGGTCGCGCCAAGCTGATAGCGCTGCGCATCCGCCAGCGCTTGCTGCGCTTCCACACCGCGACGCACGCCGCCAAAAAAATCCGGTGCATAGCTGACCGAAACACCAGCGTTGTAGATGGTGTAGGCCGATGCGCTAGTGGTAGTGACATCCGGCGTCGTGTTGCCGGAACCGCTTAACCCCAGCGCACTTTTGGAACGGTTCGCGCCAGCCTTGGCATCGACACTGGGGAACAGGCCGCCGCGTGCCGCATCGACATTCGCCTGCGCCTGTCGCAACGCCGCTTCTGCCGCTGCAATGGTCGGGCTATTGGCGAGGGCGAGATCAACGCGACGGTCGAGTTCCGGATTCTTGAACGTGGTCCACCAGCGCGCTTGCACCGGCGTTGCTTCGATGAAACGCTGGGCATCGCCTTGCAGCACCCCATCGACTGCACCCGTTTGCGCCGGCAAGGCTTCCTTGCGGAAGCCAGCATCGGCAGGTGCATCGGGACTGGTGAATTGCGGTCCAACTGCACAGCCAGCGAGCGCGGCTAGCAAGGCCATGGGCAGCACCGCACGCGCCAAATGACCGCGCGAACGCAAAGAAAACCCGGAGACGGCGGACAGGCGTCGCATCATAGGAATCGAAAATAAACTGGGGAGTACAATAATAGGGGTCGAGCAGAGCATCCGCAACCCCGGCTAGTCTCACTGCGTTTTACAAAACCGCGCAATATGCCGTTTGCAAGGGCTCTACCCGGATTGTTTCCCCATGTCGCCAAACCCTGTTCCGCACAAATGTTGCCTAATCATCGGAGCTGGAGTGATCGGCCATACCTGTGCGCTGCGGCTACAGGCGGCGGGTCACGACGTGGTCCTGACCGATCCCGACACAGACGGGATTGGACCGTCATGGGGCAACGCCGGGCATATCGCGACTGAGCAAACCGAACCGCTCGCATCGCCGGCCGTGCTCGCTTCGTCGCTGCGCCGACTTCATGCGTTTGGCGGACCGCTCGACGTGCGGCGGCCTTGGGCTCTGTTGCCGTGGGTCGCCCGGTACCTGCTGTCCTGCTCGTCGCGACGCGCGGCAGTTGGGCAAGTCGCGTTGAGCGCCTTGCTGGCACCCGCGTTGCCGGCGTGGCGGCGTCTCGTCAACTCGATCAATCAACCGGATTTGTTGCGCGAGGAAGGCCATCGCCTTGTCTGGGAATCGATCGACACGGCGCGGCGTGGCCGAGAACACTGTCAGGCAGCGGCGACCGGAATGGCACGCTGGAACGACCTCGACGAAGGCACGCGGCTCACTTTGGAAACGATGCTTCAAGTTACGGTAGCCGGCGGCATAGGGTTTTCCGGCACCGCGCAGATCGGCGACCTGCCGCGACTTGCCGATGCGCTGGCGAATGCCTTCACCGCTGCCGGCGGCGTGCGTCGTCATGACCGCGTCGTCGCACTTCGTTGCGAAGCAGGGCACG
Organism: Dokdonella sp.; assembly: GCA_049661925.1. Taxonomy (GTDB): domain Bacteria; phylum Pseudomonadota; class Gammaproteobacteria; order Xanthomonadales; family Rhodanobacteraceae; genus Dokdonella. Next base: position 3,754 of record JBATAQ010000025.1, on the reverse strand, counting down.
CAAACGCGGTGCTTCAAGATGGCAGCGTGATCGATGCGAATGGCATCGTCGTCTGCGCCGGTGCTCAGTCCGGTTCGCTCATGCGCGACCTCGGCGAAAACGCGCCGCTGGTTGCCGAACGCGGCTATCACTTGCATTGGACCGATCACGACTGGCCCGAACAGCCGCCGCTGGTATTCGAGGATCGCTCGATCATCGTGACCCGTTTCGATTCAGGCCTGCGCGTTGCCGGCTTCGTCGAGTTTGCGCCGTTCGATACGCCGCCAGACGACAGCAAGTGGCGGCGCCTGCAACAGCACGTTCGCGAACTTGGGTTGCCAGTGCGCGGCGAGCCGACGCGCTGGTTCGGTGCGAGGCCGACCTTGCCGGACTACCTTCCGGCAATCGGACGCTGTCGCGCAGTCGACAATGTGCTTTACGCGTTTGGTCATCAGCACCTGGGTTTGACCCTGGCTGCGATCACCGGCGAGCTGATTGCGCAACTTGCAGCGGGTGAAGCAACCGATGTTGCCTTGGCACCGTTTGATCTGGCGCGTTTTGGGAAACTACGGTTGCCGCGATAGCATTGCCACGCCCACATATCAGGCACTCATCGCACCAAACCGACCACTGTGGAAATCGGCGAACGCCTTGCGAATTTCCGCCTCGCTGTTCATCACGAACGGTCCGTGGCCAAAGACTGGTTCGTCAATCGGTTCGCCGGTCATGACCAGCAAAACGGCATCGGTCTCCGCCATCACCGCCACGCCTTCGTGGTCGACCGAAAGCCGCGCAATCTCGGCATCGGCGATGCGCTTGCCGTCGATACTGACGTTGCCGGAAAGCACGGCGATCATCGATGTATGTCCCTCCGGCAGCGGCAAGATTTGATGGGCACCGGCATCCAGTCGAACGTCCCACAAGTTCACGGGCGAGAACGTGTGCGCCGGCCCGTTCGTACTTCCGAATGCACCGGCGATGATGCGCGCGCGGCCGCCATTCAGGACAACCGTCGGAATCGTATCGCGGGTAATCGCCTGATAGCCGGGCGCGGTCATCTTGTCCTTGCGCGGCAGGTTGACCCACAACTGCACCATCTGGAACGGCCCGCCGGTTCGGGAATATTCCGGCGAGTGAAACTCTTCATGCACGATGCCCGAACCCGCCGTCATCCACTGCACTTCGCCTGCGCCAATCGTGCCACCGCCACCCGTTGAATCACGATGGCTGACTTCGCCGTCGTAAACGATGGTCACCGTTTCGAAGCCGCGATGTGGATGCTGCCCCACGCCGCGCGGGCGGTCTTCACGTGGCTCGAAACTGCTCGGTCCCGCGAAATCGAATAGAAGGAAGGGACTGATCAGCGTCGTGTCGCCCTGATAGTTGAACAGGGAGCGAACGGGAAATCCGTCGCCAACCCAATGGCTGGCGTCATTGCGCAGAATCGTTTCGAGTGTCTTCATGGCGGTTCCTTTGAGAGTGGATGGCGCCTGCACCTGTTTCCGGGCAGCGCCATTGTCTGGACGCCAAGATGGGACCGTGCTGTCATGCCGACAAGTACGGTCTTTGAGGATACTGTGATGACCGATTTGAGCGGAGAAGCCAGCGGCTGGCATTGCCCGGCCGAACTGAGCCTGGAGTTCCTCGCCGGGAAATGGCGTGCGATGGTGATTTTCTGGCTGCTGGATGGGCCAAAGCGCTTCAATGAATTGCAGCGTCGGTTGGGTGCCATCACCCATCGGACTTTGTCGAAGACGCTCAAGGAAATGGAAGCCGATGGCCTGGTTCTACGAACCGACTACGGTGAAATTCCACCGCGCGTTGACTATGCGCTGACTGATCGCGGGCGCAGCCTGAAGCCAGTTCTTGAGGCAATGGAGCGCTGGGCTGAATCCGACAGGGCAACGTACCGCCAGACCTGACCGTTGGCGAATGACGACTCGTCTATTCGCCCAAGTTGATCTGGTCCGCGCTATCTATGCCGGCGACCGCGTGACCGCGTCACGCGTCCACTCGCCGTCCACACAACGCTGGATGCCTAGTGGATTCGCATCGCGCAATTCATCCGGCAAGCGTGCATCGCTGACCTGGTCGTAACTCTGCAGCGCTGCAAACCGACGGATCGCCGCCGGCATGCCGACCGACGTGAAACCGGAATGGCTGCTCGCGGGGAACGGACCGCCGTGTTGCATCGCCGAACTCACGGAGACACCAGTCGGCATCTTGTTTTCGATCAAGCGACCGACCTTGTTGCGCAGCACGCTGGCAATCGCCTGCCAGTTCGCATCATCGCTGCCGTCGCTGGCCGTGAAAATCGAACCGGTCAGGTTGCCGTCGAGCGCGCGCGCGATGCCGATCATTTGATCGAGAGCGTCAGCACGAATAGCCAGGCTGATTGGACCGAACACTTCGGTCTGCAGTCGCTCGCTGTCGTCCATGAAGTTGCTCGCTTCGATGCCCAGCAAGGTTGGCGCGACGCGAAACCCCTCGCCAGCATCGCCGCTCGAACTGGCGAGTACGTTCGCACCTGCCTTGCGCAGCGTGGCGAGATTGGCAACTGCATCGCGTTGCACGCTGGCACTGAAAACCGTCGCTACGGTTGCGGCCGCAAACTGTTCGGACAGCGAGGCGACGAAAGCGTCGCCCACATTGCCGTGCGGCACGATCAGCAAGCCTGGGTTGGTGCAGAACTGGCCGCTGCCCAGCATGCAGGAGCCGAAAACTTCAGTCGCCAGCTCCGCGCCGCGTTCGCGCAATGCGCCATACAAAAAGAAGACCGGGTTCACTGACGACATTTCCGCATACATCGCGATGCCGGCGGCATCGGCCGCAGCCTTCAGCGCCAATCCCGCCTTGCGACTGCCGGTGAAGCCAATCGCGCCGAGGCGACGGTCTGCGCACATCTTTGAACCGAGTTTCGGCGAAACGTCGTAAAGCAACTGCACGCTTGCTGATGGCAGACCCGCGTCGCAAGCAGCGCGATGCGCAATCTGCGCCAATAGCTGGCTGGTCGCCGGATGCGAGGGATGCGCCTTCGCGATCACCGCGTTCCGCGCTGCAATCGCCGACGCGAAATCACTGCCGGCGATGGCGTTGAACGCGAATGGGAAATTGTTCGGGCCGAAGACCAGCACCGGCTTGCCCAGCGGTGCGAGGTGCGAACGCAGGCTCGCTTTTGTGTCGATGACAGGATTCGTCCACGAGCGCGAGCGCACCGCCGCCGCCGCTTGCCGCAACTGGCCCGTCGTTCGCGGCAATTCGTTGCCGGTCAGGCGGGTTGGCGCGGGCAGGGCGGTTTCCGCGTGCGCGATCACAACCAGTTGTTCGGCGGCTGCCTCGATGCCACCGGCGTAGCGTTCGAGGAAGGTCGCAATCTGTTCGGGATTGATCGTGGACAACGCTTGGCTCGCGACCACTGCTGCCGCGAGTGCGGCTTCGATATCGTCCGCGCCACTGATGGGGAAGCGCGGTCCGGTCAATGCAGCCGTTGCTGGATTGCTGGCACGGAAATCGCCGTCCGGCTTTCTGGCCGCGCGCCAATCGCCAGCGATCAGGATGGGTTGCACGACATCGCTATCGTCACGCTGGCCCATCTCAGCTTCCAACTGGATGCGCAATCGCGTCTTCGATCACTTTCAGTGCGGCTGTGCGCTCGGCTCCTTCGACAACCAATCGCGGGGCACGCACGCGTTCGCTGCCGAGATCGACGCACTGCTGCGCCAGCTTGATGAGTTGCACGAACTTGGGAACCGTATCCAGTCGCAGCATCGGCAGG
>JBATAQ010000024.1:0-3734 GCA_049661925.1 Dokdonella sp. | reverse complement strand
CGACCAGCTTGCCGTCGAGCTTGCCGGCAACGGTCGCCTTGGCAAGGCCGGCACCTATCGACTGGGCGACTTCGAGCACGGATACCGGCTGCTCGAACGAGCGCTGGCTGCCATCGGGGAGCGTGATCTGGATCATGGGTTTCGTTCTCGAAAAAATGAAAAAAGGACGCCAGGCGCCCTTTCTTGGGGCCGCACGTGGCGGCCGGGATGGCTCGGAGGTAGCGGATCAGCGTTGGCGAGTTAGCGTCGACATGTCCCACTCTCGACCGGCAATTTCTTGCGGGCCACCCTTTAGCTATCAAACGGGCGCGAATGCTAACCGTTTGTTCGGCCTGACTCAATGCGGGCGGCTCGCTGTCCGCGCTGGTCAGAACTGCAACAGCACATGCAACGGCAAGTCGGGACAGCGAGCGCGGCCGTCCAGTGCGACGATTTCGGCGACGATCGCGGCAGCAACAACGTCGGCACCGGCGCGTCGCGCCAGTTCGACAGCGGCGGCCAAGCTGCCGCTGCCAGCACGTCATCGACCAGGAAAACGCGTGAGCCGACGCGAACGGCGTCGACATACATCTCGATCCTCCGACGCCGAGCACCGCGTCCAGCTTCTCGCCGCGAAAGGATTAAACGCACCACGCTGCTACCGCCTTGCGCCACCGTGGCTTGGCTTTCTGCGCTGGTGGCGAACGACAATGATTCGAATGCCCGCGTCGATATTCCGATATACGACGGAGTAAGGAAAGATGGGTAGCGGAAATGTGCGGCGGCCTTTCGTGGTCGGTGTGCCAAAGCCGGGATGCGTGGCCAACAGTTTGGCCACGCGTTCAAATTCGTCCAGGAACCGCTGTGCAACCGGCAAGCCAGCCTGTTCCGTATAGAAATCCAAGGCGTCCGCGATGTCTTGCTCGGCACCTGGGTGTAGCGAATACGTCACCGAGCAAGTCGTGAGCGAAGGCGATCCATGGCTTCCTGTCCAGGGACTTCAACGGCGGAGCCCGATACCAATGAGGCTTCCCTTCGATCTGCTTCCCATTCCCAGGCTTCCTCGACCTCGGGGTCGGCATCTAGGCTGGCGATGATGCGCTCAAGGAGGTGGGAACGATCCGCAGGGGCAAGCTTCAGGGCTTCGGCTTCCAGGACTTCGAGACTGGTGGTCATGGTGATCTCCCACGCAATTGCGCTGAACAACCCGTAGCTTGCCACAACCCATTGCCGGCGGCCGTCCGGGGCATGAGCAAGACGCGCAACGATAAGTGAGCCTGAGCCCTCTTCTGTAAAGCGCGCACGCTACGGGCGACAAAGATCGCGACGACAACTTGCGAACGCCGCTGCAAAAGACGCTCAAAAACGAGGACTTGGTAGGCCATCCGCGTCCACCCACAGCCGGAAGTGAACCTGACCCCGTTACTGCACCAGTGACGTGGAGGCGAGTGCAGGATTCCGTTTACAGGATGCCACCGCGTGCTAGGCGGTTGACAAACGCTATGTGCAACGTGTTTTTCGGGTCGCGATCAACGCCAGAGAAAAGGCCCTACAGTTGCGCAGGGCCTTCTCGCTAAAGCGCTGGACTACGGCGCCAGGGGTGCCACACGCAACGGTTACAGCGGCAACGTTTCGAAACCGCTGACGAAGATCCTGTCGAGGATCGGCGCTTCATAGGCAATGCGCACGCCGCAGAATTGCAGGGTCTCATCGTTCTGGTCGCCGAGATTGACGACGACGTTGATCGCGCTGGTGAACGGATCGACGCTGTAGTTCATGTCCGGCGAAAGGCTGGAATCGTAGCTGCTGGCGCCACCCGCCGACGATACGCTGGTACGGTGGCTGTAGTTTCCTGCACCGTCGTACGTCGCGAAGAACGCCTCCACATTGCTGGTCGACGTGTTGTAGTAGTAAAGGCGCACATATCTTACGACCGCGCCGCCGGGCAAAATTGCCTTGTGGTGCACGAACAGGCTGTCGCTGCCACCCGTTTTGGCGATGCAGCCGCCGCCGGGATAGCTGTAGGTGGTGGTGGTGTTGCTGTCGCGCGGATGGAAGGTGGAGCCGGCGATGCTCAGGTATGCGAATGTAGTTCCCGCAGGTTGATCAACCGCGTTGGATTCGCGAGCGGGCAGCGACGCGACGCTGCCGCGCGGTGTGGCCAGGGCCGGCGAGACCATGCAGGCGGACGCCATGAAGGCGATAGCGCCTAGGAGAACTTTCTTGCGCAGAAGCGCATGGTTTCTAATTGAAATTTTCATGGTCGCCTCCTTACTCTGTGTAAAAAACGCGCATCCCGCAGAAGCGCGTATTCGGGTTCATCGATGCAGTCAGCGCGGTGGAGGTAGAAAAATTATCGACAGTCACCGCCGGCGTCAAACTGAAGTATTCGCTGCTGTATCCACTGCTTGTCGTCGATAAGCCGGTCAGTAAGTCGTAAAAATCTCCATCGCCCGGATAGGTAGTTAGATACAGCCTTACGTCTTCAGTTGGGCTGGTGCTGTAGTAGTACAAGCGCACGCCGTTGATCAAGGCAGAATCCGGCAATTCCAGGCTCGTGGTGATCGCGAAATTCGAGTACATGCAACCGGCACCGAGATAGATGACGGTCTGGTCGCTCCGACGCGGGGTAAACGCGGAGCCGGCAACGAACCGATACCTGCCCAAGGAGCCCGTCGGGGCACTCACGCCCATCATCTGATCTGGCCCGGGAAGGTGCATGTAGTTCAGGTTCTGGGCTGCTGCGAAGCCGTCTGAGCCGCCTTCGCTGGCAAAAGCCGGCCCGCAAATGCCGAGCATGCTCATGGCAATCAATGAATAAATCATTTTGTATTTCATTTTTTTCTCCCTTTTAAAAGCAAACGGTCAAATCAACCGAATAGACCCATACCCTAACATATATTTATAAAGAGCGTCACCATTCCGTGCACAGAGCCTGAATTCTCTATGGTGAAAACGGGTAAATATTGCATATCATTTTTAATCGCCGCAACAGATAATAAGAATCTGGTTTATGTCGATATATTCAACCGGGATATCCACAATCTCGGCCCGATCTTAAGGCGTGGCGCAGCGCGCGGTTCGGATGGCTTGACCGGCCAGTTGTTCCGTCGCGGCTGGATCGAGGATCGCCTGCTGGCGTTGCCGGACATTCTCGCGGTCGGTACCTGGCATTGTTTGCAGCGCTGCGCTAACGTCGGGCCTTGCCGTCGTTGGAATTCGTTTCCGTGGCCGAGCCGGCCAATGCCGCAACGGACTGGACCAATCTCGAGGCGTCGCTCGGAATCGAACCCATGAGCCAGATGCCTGATGACGAACTCGCCGAGACACTGGCCCGACACGTAATGGCGTTGCTTCGCCATCGCGGCATGGCTCAAGGGTGCAGCCCTTTCGAGTTGGCACGCACCATCGGCGGCCGGGTCGGCCGGGAAGAGCGCGACCTGATGCGCCCGCTGCGCACGGTTTTGGCCGCGCTGACGCACCACCGTCGAATCCGCTCGCGGTCCCATTCGAATTCGACTGCTCGATTCGTCGGCCAGCGTCAGCCTGGCCAGCGCCGAGCAGCGCCTAAGAAACGGCTGGCAATCCGAGCGCCGCTATACTCGCGGCTCCTGACTGAAGTGAACGCCTGCAATGCTGCACGGCCACAAGATTGCTGTCGTGATGCCTGCTTACCAGGCCGAGAAAACGCTGGAAGCGTGCTACCGCGCGATCCCGCACGACATCGTCGACATGGTGTTGCTGGTCGATGACGC
>JBATAQ010000023.1:0-1541 GCA_049661925.1 Dokdonella sp. | reverse complement strand
GGAAGATTGCCAACAACATCTACCCACTGGACCCCGGCCTGCGCCGGGGAAACGAAATGGTGGAAGGTGCCGCGCTCGATAGTTGAGTCGCCCGTTCCCGAAAGAGACGAAGACCAATCGCCGCAAGGGGTCCCACGAGCGCCGTCACCTTATTCCGGACATCAGTGTGCGAAAGCAGGAATGACGAGCCGAGCAGGCCATGTGCATATCCCAACGCCTACAATGCCTACCCGTTTCATCCACGAACCGCCCATGGCGCCAAACGCGACCATCCACAAAGTCGAGCTGCAGATCAGCGACATGGATCGCAACTACTACGCGACCCACGTGCTCACCCTTGCCAAGCATCCGTCGGAAACCGACGAACGCTTGATGGTCCGCCTGCTGACGTTTGCGCTGTTCGCCGATGACTACCTGGAATTCGGCAAGGGGCTATCCAGCGACACTGACCCGGCACTGTGGCGCAAGGAATTCACTGGCGTCATCGCGCTGTGGGTTGAGCTGGGCCAGCCCGATGAATCGAAGATTCGCAAAGCCTGCGGTCGTGCCGAGCATGTCGTTGTCGTCAACCATCATGGCAATGCCAGCGACATCTGGTGGGACAAGATCGGCGGCGCACTGGATCGCTTGAACAATGTCAGCGTCATTGATATTCCCGCCGACCAGGTCGCCGCGTTGCCCGCCCTGCTCGGTCGCAGCATGCGTCTGAACTGCATCATCCAGGACCGCCACGTGCAGTTGATGGATGACAGCCATTCAGTCGAGATCGAGCCGCAGTGGCGGCTGACTGCGGAAAGCTGATCGGTGCAGAAGGAGTGGGACGTCATCGTCGTCGGTGCCGGCGCGGCGGGCCTGATGTGTGCGATCACAGCCGGTCAGCGTGGCCGTCGCGTGCTGGTCATCGACCACGCCAACCGGGTCGGCAAGAAAATTCTGATGTCTGGCGGCGGACGTTGCAATTTCACCAACACAGGCACCACGCCTGCGCAGTTCCTGTCGGCCAATCCGCACTTTTGCAAATCGGCACTGGCGCGTTACACGCCGCAGGATTTCATTGACCTGGTTGATCGTCACCACATCACCTGGCACGAAAAGGAACTCGGCCAGCTGTTCTGCGATGACTCGTCAAAGCAGATCGTGCGCATGCTGCTCGATGAAGCGGATGGCGCGAACGTTCAAGTCGAAATCGAATGTCAAATTGAATCCGTCAAACGTGAGAGCGATGTGTTCGTCCTGCGCACCTCGAAGGGAACGGTCGCTGCGTCGTCGCTGATTGTCGCCAGCGGTGGCCTGTCGATACCGAGCATGGGCGCGAGTGGATTCGGTTACGAACTTGCAAGGCAATTCGGCCACGACGTACTGCCCACGCGTGCAGGCCTGGTACCGCTGACCTTGAGCGGCAAGCATCAGGGACGCATGGAAGGCCTGTCCGGCGTTGCCCTGCCCATCGAAGCACATTGCAACGGAACCAGTTTCAGCAACCAGATGCTGGTCACCCATCGCGGCATCAGTGGACCGGCAATCCTGCAAATTTCGTCGTA
>JBATAQ010000022.1:0-4558 GCA_049661925.1 Dokdonella sp. | reverse complement strand
GTGCATTGAAGCACGGGAAAGCCATCACGATACCCCCCAAATTGGTTTGCGCACGAAGTCTGGAGCGCCATTTCACGAACTGATCGCGATGATTGAGTGGCTCATCTGGTGACTTCGATCCAGATGATCGAGTAGTCGTCGACCAAGCCGTGGGTGGTGATGGCATTGCACAGTGAACCCAGATTGTCAGTGACCTTGCAGTCGTGCAGAGCGGCTTCCATGTCGCCGTGTGTCAGCGCGTTGGCGACGCCGTCGGTGCAGAGGATGATTTCGTCGCCTACGTCGATGTCGACGGTGCTGCTGTGGATGGCGAAGTCGTCGGCGTCGTGGTCGGCGACGAGGGCGTGTTCAAGTGCCTGGTAGAAGCTGGCGTATTCGACATCGGCGCTGGCTTCGCCTCGGTCGATCAGCCCTTGCAGCACCGTGTGGTCTTTCGACAGCATGCTGACTTCGCCGCCGGCGCGTCGCATGCAGAGCCATGTGTCGCCAATGGCGACAGAGCGCGCGCGGCGTAGCCAGACGCGCGAGTCGCCGACGTTGAGGACGCGCAGGCGATTGTCGATGATGTGTGCGATGGCGATCGTCGTTGCCGAGCCGCGTGTGGCCGGATGATCGGCCATGCGTCGGCACAGTTCGGCGTGAATCTTTCGGATGACGCGACCATCGACGAGATCGGTCACGCCATCCGCATCGCGCTGCTGCTGGATTTTGCGCAACGCCTCCAGCGCGTAGGCGCTCGCGAGCGACGCGTGCGGGCTGGACGACACGCCATCGGCGACAGCGAAGATGGTGTTGCTGGCCGACATGCCAACGCTGCGCGGCGGCTGGTTCGCTTCCTGTCGAATCTTGTTGCCGATCAGCATGCAATCCTGCTGGCCGTGATGCGGGCTGCGACGCATGGCGTAACGCACGCGCAGCATCATGCGGGCACGAAGCCGATCAGGCGGCGGCGGCCGTCGCGCTTCATGGCGGCTTCGGCGGCGAGCAATGTGATGATCGTTTCGGCGCGACGCGGTTGGCCGGTCACATCGAGTTGGCGCAACACGTTGCTGAAGTCGCCCGGTGTCAAGTTGTCCAGCGCGTCGAGCCTCGCCACGATTACTGCAAGTTCGGCGAGCGGCAGATCGTTGTTGCTTTCGCAGATGTGCCAGAGCATCGCGCGACGTTGCTCGCGGGTCAGCGCGTCAAAGCGGATCTTGAAATCGAAGCGACGCAGCGATGCGTCATCAAGCGTGTCGATCAGGTTGGTCGATGCGACGAAGATGCCGTCGAACGCTTCCATCTGGGTCAGCAGTTCATTGACCTGGGTGACTTCCCAACTGCGAATCGCGCCGCTGCGATCACGCAGGAAGCCGTCGGCCTCGTCGATGACCAAAATGGCACCGTCATCGCGTGCTTCCGCGAAGGCATTGCGAATCTTCTTTTCGGTCTGGCCGACGTACATGTCGAGCAGGTCCGAGCCACGCTTCGCCAGCACGGGCCGATCCAGCACACGACCCAGATGATGCGCGAACGCAGTCTTGCCGGTGCCGGGCACGCCGTACACACACAGTCGCGCATTACCACGACGGGCCAGGCCCTCGGCGAGTGGAGCGAGCGCGATGTCGGTATTGAGGAACGCCGGGTCGTAGTAGTCCGGCAATTGCGCAGTTGGCAGCGCGGTCGTATGACCCATCGCTTGCAAAGAGGACTGGATCAGGCGTTCGGCCGTCTTGTCGCGCACCGATGCGTCGCGACTGCGCAGCGAGCGCACCACACGAGCCGTGCGTTCGACTTGCGCTGGCGACAGCGCTTCGATGCTGGCCAGGCGTTCCGCGCAGTTGGAAGAAATTTCACCCTCGTTGAAGTAGCGATCAATCACGCGCCGACGCACGCGGCGACCCGGCATACGAAATTCAAGTATCAAGTCGAAGCGGCGCAGGTAGGCCGGGTCCAGGCCATCAATCGAGTTGCACACCCACAAGGCCGGCACCGGATTGGATTCCAGCACTTCGTTGATCCAGCCCTTGCGCAAGCCTTCCGAATCACGGTCGCGACCGCCACGGAACAAGGCGAAAAATCCGCCGAGCGAATCGCTGGCGCTGCCGAATACGTCTTCCACTTCATCGAACAGAAGTAGTTGCCGGCGGCGACGTGCAAGCAAGTGCTGGCAGATTCGATAAGCACCAAAGCGACGGCGGCCGGAGATCGCCTCGCCGCCGCTGTCTTCGTTCGGCACTTCGCTCAACTGGGCATCAAGCGCTTGCGCCAGTGTGCGCGCGAACTCGGTCTTGCCGGTTCCGGGTGCGCCGTAGATCAGAATGTTCACACCGCGTTTGCGACGTGCCAGCGCTCCGCCCAGGTATTGCTTTAGCACATCCAGATCAGGGAGATGGCTGAAATCCTGCAGCGTCAGCGCAGGGCTGGGTGCCTGCCGAATCAGCTTCCGCAAGTAGGCGACTTCATCGAAGCGTGGGGATAGCAAGGCGCATTGCAGATTGCTGTCCAGTTCCAGGGGATTGGCCGCGCCGCTGTAGTTCCATTCGTTGTTCTCGAACACGCTGGCGCGGCACATATTGCTGGACGGATTGAGCGCAGCCTGCACGCGCAGCACGCTGATGCCGGCCGCATCGTGCACCGCGCGTGGCAAGTCTTGCGGAACGGCCAGGGTGTGCCGAAACAGATCGGCGAAACCGTTCGCCATGGTTGCCAGCACGGCCAGCCTCAGCAACCGAGACTCGTGGCTGTTCAAACCGAGCAATGCGCCAAACCGCGCAATGTTCTTCGCCAACGCATCTGGCGATTTGCGCAGGCGCGGCTCCAGTCGCTTCAGTTGCCGCGCGAATTCGCTGCGCAATGCGGTGACGGTCAGCCGGCCTTGGCGCTGCTCGCTTTCTTCCAGACCAACCAGGGCCAGGATATCGTCATCGCGCAACATGCCATTGCTGACCAGCCGACCATGCCAGCGACGCCGCTCGATCATACGCAAGGCCATCACCGCCGCTTCCACGTGCAGGCGTGAGCGCAACGCGACCGGTCGGTAGAACGTGCGGGCCGGGTCGGTATTGATGTCGTCGTCGAACATGCGAGGTTCCTCGGCAAGGTGGACGAACAGGATGCGCCTGCCTTGCGACATCTGGTGTCGCTAGAAAATACTCCATGCGACTCATGCTGTCGTTAGCCCGCTAGACTGTGCCGACCCTTCACCACGGACCGCCCGCATGGCCGATACGATACTTCGCCACATTGCGATGCTCAGCCTGATTCCCGCACGCGGACGAAAGACGACGGCACGCGAGCTTCACGCAAAGCTGGCCGACCAGGGTTACGACATCGATGTGCGCAGCATCGAACGCGACCTGCGCAAGCTGAGCCACGACTTCAAGCTGGTCAGCGACGAGGGCCGACCGGCGGGTTGGTTTTACATGGATCGCGATTCGAAGGTACGTCTTCCGCGCATGGATGATCGCACCGCGCTGACGTACGAACTGCTCTCGCGCTATCTGACGCCGATCCTGCCGCGCCTGATGCTGAAAGCACTGGAGCCGGATTTCCGCGATGCGAGGAACGTGCTGGAATCGACGGCGAACATGCCGTTCGCGCGCTGGTCGCGACGCATCGCCGTGCTGCCGTTCGGTCACCAGTTGTTGCCGCCGACGATCGACGAGGACGTGATGGATGTTGTCTATCCGGCCGTGCTCAACGAACGTCGCTTCGAGGTCAGCTATCGCTCGGCGACAGCCGACTTGCCGAGCCGCTACACGCTGAATCCGCAAGGATTGGTCTACCGGCAAGGCGTGCTGTACCTGGTCGCTGGCGTCTGGGATTACGAAGACCCGCGCCACTTCGCGCTACATCGAATGAGCGATGCCGTGGCCAGCGACGTCCCCGCCAAGGCATTGCCGGGGTTTGATTTTGAGCGCTACGTGCGTGACGAGAAGTCGTTCGACTATCCCGAAGGCAAGGACATTCGCCTTGAGCTGCGCGTGCAGCCGTGGCTGGCACGCCACCTGGAAGAATCCCGCTTGAGCGAGGACCAGGTGCTTGCGCCAGTTGGCGGTGGCGAACTTTCAAAGATCGTTGCAACTGTGCCGAACACCGAGCAGTTGTTCTGGTGGTTGCGCAGCCTTGGCGACAGCGTCGAGGTAGTGAAGCCCGTGTCGCTGCGTCGCAAGGTGGCGGAACAGGCGAAGCAACTGGCGGAGATTTACGGCGAGGCGTGAGTCACAGGAATAGTCCGAGAGGACCCTACTGTTCTTCGTCATTCCCGCGACGGCGCATTGCTGTTGGGAATGTTCGTTTGAGCTTGCCAAGCCAACAACGATTAGTTCTTCGTCATCCTCGCGCAGGCGGGGATCCATTTTGATCTTGCTGTGTTTTCAGTGGCGTGACGAAGATCAAAATGGATTCCCGCCTGCTCGGGAATGACGACATTGAGGGGTTTATTCAAGATCCCCAAGGAACGCAGCCAGCCGAACCATGCCGAGCGTGTCGTTGGCGCAATAGCGGCGCAACGCCATATCGAGTTCCGCGCGGCGTTCGCGGCTGGTTTCCATCGCGGTCGCTTCGTGCCATGCAA
>JBATAQ010000021.1:0-7280 GCA_049661925.1 Dokdonella sp. | reverse complement strand
CGGACGACTCAAATGCCAGAGAGCGACACAACCCGCACCCGTCGTCTTTCCCGCGAAAGCGGAGGCGCTCTTCAACAGCCGGAGGCTGGTCAACCCATTTTGATCTTAGGTAAGTCCCTGAATTTGTGGAAAAATCAAAATGGTTGACTCGCGAAATCCTTCGCTCGTCCTTTGGGCCATCCGCGTTGCGGATGTTCGCTTCGGCATCCTGCCTTCGCAGTCCCGCTTTCGCGGAGATGACGAACCAGGAGGTGTTGGCTGGTGTCGTCAGGCGAGGCCGCTACGCCACGTCAAACCCACTCTTGAAGATCGGATTCGCCGTTGCGGGCAGCGGCGTGTAATCGGGCGCAATGTCGGTGCCGGCGAAGATACCCATCGGTGAGTAGCCACCGTAGCCGGGAAAAATCTGGCCGAGATGGTTGTTGCCGGCGCGGCGGATCAAGGCTTCGGACAGCACGCGGCGGAAGTCGGTGGTGACCTGCACGTCTTCGCCTTCGAACAGCGCTTCGTCGGCCAGACCGGCGTAAGTGTCGCCGCCGTAGATCTTGCCGCCGTTGACCGAACCGCCCAGCGCGAACATGAAGTTGCCGTAGCCGTGGTCGGTGCCGCTGCTGCCGTTGGCGCGCAGGCGACGGCCGAATTCACTCATCACGACAATGCTGGTGCGGTTGCTGAAGTTGGCTGCGCCGGCGCCGTTCAAATCGGTGTAGAACGCAGTCAACGCATCGGACATTGTCTGCACATCGTTGCCGTAGGCGTCGTAGGAACTGGTCGGCACGCCTTGGCCGTTGTGGCTATCCCACCCACCGAAATCGATCGCGCCGACGCGAAGTCCGACACCCGCCTTCACCAATTGCGCAATCATCTTCAACTGGTTGGCGAAGTTCGAGTTCGGATAGACGGCACCATTCGCGGCAGCGTATGCGCCGAAGTCCATTGGACGGATCACCGACAGCGCGTCCAGCGTCTGGCGTCCAGCGGCTTCGAGGGAATTGTTGCCTGTCCAGAGTTCGGGCAGGCGCTCTACCAATCCGTTCAAGCCGGCGGGTGCAGGCACCGTGTACTGGTCGCGCGCATTCCAGCCCCACGCAGACGTATCGATGCGGAAGTCGCTACCGCTACCCATGGTGATCGAATCGGTACTGGCGATCAGGCTGTTGGCGGTCAGCGATCCAGCGGAAATCGCCGGCATCACGACAGCCGGTGGCAAGCTGGCGCTGTTGAGGTGGCGGGTGAGCCAACCGCTGCCTGCACCGGTGGAACCCGGCGTGCCATATTCCATCGTCTGCTGCGCATCGAAGTGGCTGCGTGTTACCGGTGCCGGCATGCCGGTGCCGACGACGACCGCCATCTTGTTGGCTTGATACAGGCCATGAAGTCCCGTCGCACGTGGATGCAAGCCGAATCGACCCGCGCTGTTGGCGAGCGGCAATGCCGCGCCGTTACCGTTGACCGGAATCTGCAAGTTGGGGCGGGCCAATTCGTAGTAGGCACGATCATTGGTCGCGCCACCTACCGGCGGCACCATGTGCAGGCCGTCGCAGCCGCCGCGCAGGAATACAACCAGCAAGGTTTCGTGGCCGTTGGATTGCGCGTCGCCGAACGCCAGCCGCGCGCCAGGAACCAGGCTGGCGGTCATCGCGCCAACACTGCCGAGTTTCAGGAAATCGCGTCGATTGAACATGGCAGTCACCGGCGGAAGTAGTCGGGGCTCATCAGCAACATGCCGACGGCGGTGCGCAACCTGCGCTGGGTGTAATGCGTTTTCAGATTGCTGCTGTGCCAGTCGTCGGTGGTGAGGTCGATCACCTCGCTGGCAGTCGCGTTCTGCTGCAGGAACGAGGTGACCACGCCGTACGCCGGCTCGGGTCGGTGTCCAAACAAGCGGTCGCACCACCAGCCGACTATTGCGCCGGCGGTTCGTGCGGCAAGCGGAAACTGGGCCTGGGTCTGGGCGACGATGTCCGCCGCAAACACCTGCGGCGTCGCGTCGCTGACAACCTCCATTTCCGGCAACCAGGCGAGCAGCTTCATGCTCATCGCCAAGGCGCCGGTGCTGGCCCAGGCGGACTGACGATCCGGATAGCCGTTGGGTGGCGTCCAGTTGAAGCTGCGATGGCCGGCCTGGCCGAGGTAGTTGGTCAACCGCTCGGTCGTGGTCCAGCTGTTGGTGTTGTCGGGCTGCGGCGTGAACTGGGTTCCCAAGCCACGCATTGCGCTCACCATCATCTCGTAGGGGCGACGCATGCCGCCGCCCCAACTGGTCTTGAATTCCGTGCTCAACAGAATTGTTCGCAGCATTTGCGCAAGTTGGTCGGGGGCACTGATTTGTGCCCTGAAAACGCCCGCGACACTGTCAATCAGCGCGCTCGATGGCTCGTCGCCGACAAAACGCCGGCACATCTTGGTCGCGATGTGATGTGCGGTTCCCGGATGCGCGCAGAGACGATCGAATACGTCACGGCCATCCTGCAACGACGGCTGATTGCCTGGGATGTAGTGGCCGATGAAAATCTTGTTGCGTCGGTCGTGCCACTCCGGTCGATAGACGAACGATCCATCGTCGTCGTTCGGATATTGCCAATAGCCGTTCTTGAGCGACCAGCCGGTCAGTGACGCTGCCGCTTCGTAGACATCGTTGTCGACGTAGCCTGCCGGCATGGTGCCGTCGCAATGCACATTGGTTTCCAACGGGACCAGGCAGGGCACCTGGAATGGATCGGTCGGGCCGTAATAGTTCGCAACGCCGAGCGTGTGCAGCTCGATCAGCTCGCGTGCGTAGTTCTCGTTGAAGGCGGCACCACGGCTGGCGTACTGGTCTAGGTACAACTGCATCGCGGTCGACTTCGCGACGGCTTCCAGCATCACTCGGAAATTGCCGAACACGTTCGGGCGGATCACGTCGCGATCATAGCTGGCGAAGATTGGCGCGATGTCGTATTCCCAACCGAGCACGCTGAAATGGTCGTGCCAGAAATTGGTCGCGCGCTCGAACAACTGGCGACGGCTGTAGACGGCGCGGATCAGCGTGACTGCTTCGGTTTCCGCAGTCGGCAAAAGGCGCGTGAAATAGGGCGGATCGACGACCATGTGATCGTGCCAGAGTTGCTGCAAGGTCTTGCCGAGCGTGGTGTAACCGGCGGCAGTAATCCGGTTGCTGCAATCGACATCGCTGATCGACGCGGGTGCGAGCTGCTGGTTGACCCAGGTTGTCCAGCGCGCATCGTCGTTGCCACCGGTCAATCCGTTGAACTCGGTCTGCGCGGCAGCGCTGTAGCCGTAACTGGCCTTGCTCAGCCAGCGCGCGACGTTTGGCGGCGTGGCGTAGTCGGGTTCGGGTTGCTGGTCGGGCGCATCAACACAGTGGCGCTTCGCCGACGTGGGCGAATGCATTGCGGCAGCGGGAGTGGATTTCAGGCCTCCGCCGGTAAACAGGTCGCGTCGGCTTAGCGTCGAGGCCGGCAGGGAAGCAGTTGCCATGTGATTTCTCCGGTTTGAACGGATGTTCGCAGTCGTCGTCCCCCGACGTGCGAGAAGCTTGTCACAGTTTCCGGTAACGCGGCATCAAGCGCCGGTAATCGTTGATGAATACGGCGCGCTGCGATCAGGGCGCGAGACTGTCAAAACCGTCCGCAAAGACCGGATCGGCCCGACGCGTCAGCCCAACCAGAACCGCCGCATTCATGCGCAGGATGGCACCGCCCATTGCCTGCGCATGGGAACCCATATTGGCTGGAGTGTCGGTGGAGCGATGATAGTTTGGATAGATGTTCCAGTCGTTTTCGATGGTCAGCAGCGACGAGCGTCCGGCATTGAGATACGGCACGTGATCCGATCCGTTGGCGTTGGTCGCGGTCATCAGACCCAGTTCCGGCACGTACGTCGTGGCAGCCTGCTCATAGGTCGTGATGATTGCCTGTTGAGCGATATTCGATTCCAGCAGCACTTCGATATCCGCTGTCGCGCTGTAGCCAATCATGTCCATGATCATCGCGTGCTTGACCTTGCCGATGTCGCCGCTTGCCTGTAGCGCAGTGACATGCGCCTTGCTTCCGTAGAGGCCTTGTTCTTCGCCGGCGTAGCACATGAAAAGCACGCTGCGTTCGGGTTGGGTCGCAACGATGACCCGTGCGAGTTCGACCACGCCGGCGCAGCCCGATGCGTTGTCTTCGGCGCCGGGCGTGTTGGTTATCGAACTGCCAGTCGAGCCGCTGCTCGCGTTACGCGAATCGTAATGACCACCGACGATGATCCATTCGGCTGGCAGCACGGTTCCAGTCCACGTGCCGATGACATTGCTGGCGGTAAATCCGCCTGCCGTAAAAGGCGGCGTGGTCACCGTCAGGCCAAGCGAACTGAATTGAGCACCGACCCAGTTGCGGGCAAGTGTGAGTTGCGCCGTGTTCTTGCTGTGTCTATCCCACCCAGCCAGCGTGGTCACGTCGGCGAACCAGCGTGCTGGATCGACGGCATCAACGACAGATTGGGTGAACGTATCTGCCGGTGGTCGTGGAAACTCGTCCGGGCGATAGCGACGCGCCAGCACGCTGTCTTGCGACACCGATTGCCACTCGTCTGACTCCGGCATCACTACGCCGGCGCCAAGTTGGCGCACTTCCCAGCGACCCGCTTCGGCAATGACGCTGCCGATAGTGGTCGCATGATCGGCGCAACCGCGCGCATGCAGCGCAAGGCGTTCGGATGCAATTGAATCCAGTGCGACGCCGCGCAGTGACTGCGCGGCATGGCGCGAAACCGTTGCACGATCACCGACCAGCAACAATCTATCGCCCAGTTCCAACCACCAGTCGACGCCGGCTGTCTGCTTCATCGATTCGATGTCGGCACCGGTGGCGTGGCGAATATCGACCAACAAACCCTGGTCATGCGCCTGCGGTTGCGCCGCGCCCATCAAGGCCACGCACAGCGCTCCAGCGAGAGGAAGGCGATTCACCTGCATCAGAACGAATCGCCACCGCTGTCAATGATTTTTTCCATGCCATCGCCCAGCGTGGCCAGTTCAGAGATCACCCGGTCCAGTTCGGATTCGTTGAGGACCGAATAAGGCAGGTTTTCGCAGAGATGCAGATAGGGCGATCCATCAAGATCACTGAGCGCGAGGAAGCCGGTACGTTGAGCCCAGTTGAAACGCAGGCAGCGTTCCGCATTCAAGCCGGTAAACGGTCCGACCGGTGTCGACACGCGCAAATGCTTCACGCCATCCTCGTCTTCCAGCTCGGTCAGGTAGATGCCTTGGTGGCGATTGTCGGACAGGGTGAGGTCGAAGCTGACCAGGTACGGATCGTTCGTGGTCAGGCTGTGGCTGTCGCCAACATGCGAGCGAACTTGTTCAAAACTATGCACGGCAGTCTCCGGGGCAGGCTGGGGCGATATGCTGGGGATGCTCCGAACAAGTCTACACAGGCGGCATGATGTCCGGAAAGTTCACGGGTTGGGGTGTGTGGCGTAGTGCAGGCTGGCCGCCTGGGCAAGAGGCGCGCGCCAAGCTGGAGACCTTCCGGGCATCACCCCGTCGTTTGAAGTCACAATGTTGGGGCCGATCTGTCCGCCCGCAGCTTCGCGTTACGCCGCGTCAACAGACGGCCAGTCTGTTTTCGCCGATGTGCCTTGATCTGCGAGCAGACAAATCGGTGCCGCCAGTGCGGACTTGCTCGGAGTATCCCTGAGCGATGTCGAATTCGTCAGCCATCGCCGCCATTCGTCGTTGCATCGCGGGGATTCCCGCAGGCAGCGTCGCCAGCTATGGCGCAATCGCAGCACGCGCCGGCTTGCCGGGACGTGCACGCATGGTCGGCAGCGTGTTGCGGCAGACGCCGGACGACATCGACCTGCCGTGGCATCGTGTGATGCGATCCGATGGCCGAATTGCATTTGCGGCTGGCAGCGCGGAATTCATTGAGCAGGTACAGCGCTTGCGCGTCGAGGGAGTCGCGGTCAGCAACGGTCGCGTCGATCTTGTAGCGCACGGCTTGGAAAGCGATCTCGATGCGCTGCTGTGGGGGCCGGGCTCGTAATTCCTTGCACAACCCACATATCCTGCGATTCCGTCGCGTTTCAATGAGCGTTTAATGTTTCAGTCGATACCCGTAGTTACTCGCAACGTGCTGATCGCCAACATCGTGCTGTTCGGCCTGCAACAACTGGCAGGCGACTGGATGATCGTCAACCTTGCGTTGTGGCCGCTCGGCGATCCGCGCATGGCGACTGACGGCGCTGGTGGCGTGATCGAAGTCGGCTTCCAGGCCTGGCAATTGCTGACCTACGGTTTTCTGCACGGCGGCCTCACCCATCTCGCCTTCAACATGTTCGCGTTGTGGATGTTCGGCGGACAGATCGAGGAGCTGATGGGTGCCAAGCACTACCTCATTTATTACCTGGTCTGCGTGGTCGGCGCCGCCGTCGCGCAGCTCGCCACCGTTGCATGGTTCACTGGCGGCTTTTATCCAACGTTGGGCGCATCTGGTGGCGTGTTCGGTCTGTTGCTCGCCTTCGGCATGTTCTGGCCACATGTGAAAATCATGCCGCTGTTTCCGCCCATCCCGATGCCAGCCTGGTTGTTCGTAACCCTGTACGGCGCGCTCGAACTGTTCCTCGGCGTCACCGGTAGCCAGGCCGGCGTCGCGCACTTCGCGCATCTGGGTGGGATGGCCTTCGGCTTCGTCCTTATCCAATACTGGCGCGGACGATTGCCCATCAAACCACGTAGGCGATTGACACGCTGACTCCGGTAGTTGTGCTGGCCATTCGCGCTGCGCGCGGGTTTTCCTCGCCGATGCGGTGGAAGGTTTGGAGTTCAGGGTGTGGTCTTTCGGCAACCATCTCCATTCGTCACCCTCGCAACAGCGGGACTGCGTAGGCAGGATGCCGAAGCGAACATCCGCTTCGAATGGCCTGAAGGGCGAGCGAAGGATTTCGCGAGTCATCCATTTTGATCTGGTTTCTTGAGTTTGCGTTTCCTGGTTTTCGGGTGTCGCCAGACTGGACAAGCATTTCGCCGGGCTGCCGCCCGCTGAGGCACCCCCGGATCAAGTCCGAGGGCAGGCTCTTGCTGCTCTCACAGAAACATGGCCGAAATATGCGCCCGTGGCGGGTTGATCGTGCAGAGAAACTGCACGTCTGCGCAAGCTGGCTCCGGGGTTCGCTGACAGCACATCCCTGTGCTGACAGCGAACTGGCCCGAATCATCCGCCGGTGCAGTGACCTCTGTACCTGTTCCCAGCGTCTCGATCTGGTCGATGTGTCTACTGCTGTTCTCGCTG
>JBATAQ010000020.1:0-2389 GCA_049661925.1 Dokdonella sp. | reverse complement strand
GCTGGCGAAGGCGATCCGGAAGCGATGTGTGGGCTCGTTCTGGTTGCGATGGGCGAGGCCGACGTCGAGTTCGATTCCGCCCGAAATATCGAACTGCTGATGCGTGCTGCGTGTGTGGGTTTCGCGCCAGCGCTACGCTGTCTGGGCCTGGCAGCTGAGGCTACCGGCGCGACAGAAGCCGCGCGTCAATGGTTCGCGCTGGCGTGGTCGCGCGGTGATCCGGTCGCTGTCGTCCTGTTGGCATGTCTTTCCGAGGATGAAATGGAACGCCAAAGACTGCATGCGCTGGCAGCCTCCCTCGGAATCCAACGGTCGGCCAGCCGCACTTGCGAAACGGTACCGCTTGCCCGAATCGCTGTGCCCGACAAGCTGCCGACAGCCCCCGATTCATCATGCTTCGATATCCGCGAAGCCGTCGCCGTCGTGCACCGCGAACGACCTCGTCTATCGACACATCACGACGTATTCTCCGAACTGGACTGCGAATATGTCCTGGCGCTGGCAGAACCTGCGCTCAAACCCTCTTTCGTCTACGATCCCAGATCGGGACAGCCACTGCGTCACCCCAATCGCACTTCGCAATCGATGGGATTCCCGGAGCATGACGGTGACCTGTGGTTGCGCCACTTGCAACGCAGGCTGGCGCGCCTTGCAGGATTGCCACTGCTCAATAGCGAGAGGCTGGCCGTGCTGCGATACGGAGTCGGCGAGGAATATCGACCCCATCGCGATTACCTGCGTGTTGGCTCGACCGACGAAACGGGTGGTGCCGGACAGCGCCTGACGACTGCCTTCTGCTACCTCAACGATGTGGAGTCAGGCGGCGAGACCGACTTTCCCGAGCTGCATGTCCGAATCACACCCCAGCGAGGCGTCGTCGTATTGTTCGACAACGTCGACGCCGAAGGCCGCCCCGACCCGAGCACGCTGCATGCCGGAATGCCTGTGCGGAGCGGTGAGAAATGGCTGGCCACGTCATGGTTCCGAAGGGGTCGCACACGCGAGTTCTAGGGATGCTCTGACCATGCTGGATCGAACTCCGAATATTCTGGCCGCTTTCGCGCAGCTGATGGCGGCACGTGCTTCACGTGACTTATCTCGAGCGGGCGTCTCACACGGCCACTGCCGTACCTTGCCGCATACCGGTTCCTCGCCGTCTTTCAACAGACGAACGGCTGGTCACGCCCGGACCACCCAACTCGTTTCCCCGGCGCAGGCCGGGGTCCAGCAGGTAACTTCTGTTGGCGATCTATGTCTAAGGAGGTGCTGCTTCGCCTGCCCTGAAAAAGGCTGCCAAAAGCGATCGCCTACTGGACCCCGGCCTGCGCCGGGGAAACGACCAGGTTTGGCGGCGCCGCCCAAGCGGTGAGTCTGCATCGACGTGCGCCTAAGCAGCGTACGACGAGGTTCTGGGCCCAATAGCGCGAGAACGGTCGCATCGTCCGTCCACTCGGTACAAACATCGAAACGACGCGCACAAAAAAGGCCGGGTGGAGAACCACCCGGCCTTCAAATTGCAACAATCAGCGTTTTTTAGAACTTCACGCCGACGCGGGCCCAGTAGTAACGACCGGTGGTCGGGTAGGTGCGCTCATCGGTGTTGCCGTTGAAGCCGAACTGGTACAACAGCGGTGGCTGCTTGTCGAACACGTTGTCGATACCCACTTCCAGACGTGTATTGATGGCTTCAAGATTGTAGCCAGCCTGCATGTTATGGAAGGTCGACGAACCGATGCGGAACGAGTTCACAGCCGTATCGCCAGATGGGTCGATAACCGTATAGCCGTCACCAGCCGTCTGGGTAAAGCCGTAGTCGGCACCATGAAGGTAACGTGCACGCCAGCTGGCGTCGAAGTTACCCATGCTCCAGGCCAGGGTACCGGTACCGCGCAGGCGGGTCGTGTTACCCGTGCCACCCGACGACGAGCTGTAGTAGCTGCCGGCACGGTGCGTTTCGGTGCTGATGTTGCCAGCGAGGACCTGATCGTTGAAGTCGGTGAAGTACGTAGCATCCAAGCCGACGCGGAAGTTACCAAAGCGGGTTTCCGGCAAGCGATACTTGATGCTGAAGTCGGCACCCTTCACGTCGGTACGACCGATGTTCTGCAGTTTGTTGTCGACGAAGGAAATATCGCCAATGCTGCTGTCATTACGGTTGAACAGGTTGCAGAACTGACCAAAGTTGTAGCACTGGTCGATGATGGTCTGCGTGCCGATCGTGCCGATATTGCCGTTCAGGTAGATCTTCCAGAGGTCGACCGAGGTCGACAGGCCCGGCAACCAGCTCGGATCATAGACGACGCCCCACGTGAACGACTTGCCTGTTTCCGGCTGCAACTGGTCGTTGGAGCCCTGCAGCGCGCTGGTCTGCGGGGTAGTCTGGCTGAAA
>JBATAQ010000019.1:0-2889 GCA_049661925.1 Dokdonella sp. | reverse complement strand
TGCGCAGCGACGCTGCGCTGCCCTTGCCGACATCGCCATATCCGCAGACGACGGCGACCTTGCCGGCCAGCATCACGTCCATCGCGCGCTTCAGACCATCGGCGAGTGATTCGCGGCAGCCGTAGAGGTTGTCGAACTTGGACTTGGTGACCGAGTCGTTGACGTTGATTGCGGGCACCAGCAACTTGCCGGCTTCGGCGATCTGGTAAAGACGATGTACGCCAGTGGTGGTTTCTTCCGAAACTCCCTTCCATTCCTTGACCACGTCGGTCCAGTAGCCGGGGCGCTCTTTTGCAACGCGCTTGAGCAACTTCTTGATGACGCCTTCCTCGTGCGAGGCGGCCGGTTCGTCAACCCACTTCGAACCCTGTTCCAGCTCGTAGCCCTTGTGGATCAGCAGGGTGACGTCGCCGCCGTCATCGATGACCAGCTGCGGGCCCTTGCCACCGGGGAAGCTCAGCGCTTCGAGCGTGCAGTCCCAATACTCTTCCAGCGTCTCGCCCTTCCAGGCAAACACCGGCGTGCCGGTTGCCGCGATGGCGGCAGCGGCGTGATCCTGCGTCGAGAAAATATTGCAGGACGCCCAGCGCACGTCGGCACCGATGTCCTTCATGGTTTCGATCAAGACGCCGGTCTGAATCGTCATGTGCAACGAGCCGGTGACGCGCACGCCAGCCAGCGGCTTGGCATCAGCGTGCTTCTTGCGGATAGACATCAGGCCGGGCATTTCGTGCTCGGCAATGTCCAGTTCCTTGCGGCCCCAGTCGGCCAGCGAAATGTCGGCGATCTTGAAGTCGTTGTGCGGTAAATCCTTGACTACTGCGTTCATCGTGAATCTCCAGTTTTCGGCATAACGATCCGCCAGTGTGGCGGTCGCTCGCGGATTGGAGGGCGCAGTTGAATCATGGGGAGCCGCGCCGAGCCTGATCGACCGCGCAGGTGGCGGAACGGTTGCAGCGCCCCTCGGCGGGCGAATCGCGACGATTATATCGCTTGTTCGCGATGAAAGGATGAATCAGCGCGCCGATGCGCTCGACAGATGCCTGCGCGACGACTCAGCGACCGACAATATCCTTGTGCTGCGGGGCTAGCAGCGCCAACGCAGCCTGGACCGCAAGACACTTCACGTTGTCGGTACGGCCTTGAGCATGCGAAGCGGGTTGGTATCGGTGGCGCACTTGCGCGCGACCATCCATGCCGTCAGCTCGTCCGCGGGCAGCGGCCGGCTGATAAGGAAGCCCTGGGCAACATCGCAATGGAAATTCTTCAGCATGCGCAAAGCCTGTTCGTCCTCGACGCCTTCCGCGACCACGGTCAGTCCCATGTTGTGGCCCAGTTCGATCGTTGATCGGACGATCACGGCGTCGTCGCTGTCGCGTGTCATGTTCATCACGAAAGACTTGTCAATCTTCAGCTCATCGACCGGCAGGCGCTTCAAGTGCGCGAGCGAGGAGTGACCAGTGCCGAAATCGTCGATCGCCAATTTCACGCCGCAAGCCTTCAAGTGGTTGAGCACGTTGAGCGCGCAGCTGCTGTCGCGCATCACGGCGCTCTCGGTGATTTCCAGCAGCAGCTTGCCAGGTACGACCCCGAATCGGGTCAGATAGCTTCGGACGACGAAGGGCAGGTTGCCGGTCGCCAGATCCATCGCCGAAATGTTGACGGAGACGCCGATGTCCAGACCCATGTCGCTCCATTCCCGGCACTGGCGAATGACGTTACGAAGCACCCAGTCGGTGATCAGGTGGATGCTGCCGGCGTGCTCGGCAAGCGGTATGAATTCGTCGGGCGTGATCAGCCCGTCACGCGGATGTTGCCAGCGCACCAGCGCCTCGACGTGATGGCTGGTCGACGTTTCGATGTCCAGCTTAGGCTGATAGTAGACGCGCAGTTCGTCGTCGCTGACCGCGCGGCGCAGTTCGTTGACCAGCGACAGGCGGCGCAGATGAGCGGCATCGCGGCCGGTCTTGTAGAGCGCGATCGATTGATGCGATTGCTTGGCGTCGTACATGGCGATGTCGGCGCGACGCAGCAGGTCGGCGGCTTCATCGCCATGCTCGGGATAGATCGCGATGCCCAGGCTGATGTCGGGAAACAGATCCATCGATTGCAGCCGCAACGACTGCGACACGGCGCGAACGATCTGCTCGGCGCGTTGACGTGCCTGTTCGGCGCAGGATCCGGGGATAATCACGACGAATTCGTCGCCACCCAGTCGTGCAACCACGTCGTTGGGACGCATCGCCTCGACCAGACGCTCGCCAATGCCGATCAGCAACAGGTCGCCAACGTTGTGGCCCAGAGTGTCATTGATGTCCTTGAAGCGATTGATGTCGAGGGTCAGCACGGCGAGTGGCGTACCAGTTTTCCTGCCTACCGCGATTGATTCCTCCAACCGCGCTTCAACGTTGTTGCGGTTCGGCAAGCCGGTCAGCGAATCGTGGAAGGCCTGGTGTTCGATGTGTCGCTCGCGATCAGCAATACCCAGTTGCATGTGGTTGAATACGCGAGCCAGTTCGCCCAGTTCGTCATTGCGGTCGACGCGAACTTCGGCCTGGTAATCGCCAGAGCCAATGCGTTGCGCCGCGACCATCAGCCGGCGCAGCGGTCGGATGACGCCACGCGCCACGATCCATGCGCCGATAGCTGACACCAGCACCGACAGCAGCGTGATCAGCGAGAGGCTCTCCCGGAGGCGGGAATACGGTTGCAATGCCTCCGCGAGTGACATCTGCAACACGGCTTGCACCGCACCCTCCCGTGCCGAAGACGATGAACCGCCCGCCAGTTCGACGGTACGAGTCAGGTATTCAGAGTCCGACAGCGGCTTGTCGACGCTCTGATGCTGGGCTACGAAGTGGGTCAACTGCGCCTGCTCGGAAGGCACCA
>JBATAQ010000018.1:0-4648 GCA_049661925.1 Dokdonella sp. | reverse complement strand
AGGCCGTCAACGCCAGTCAGGAAAGCAGCGACCAGATCGGTACGCGGGAAAACGGTCGGAGCAGGTACGTTGAAGAGAACCTGCAACAGCGTCGGCAGTGTTGGATTGGTGACGTAGGTTGCGAACTGGGCATCATCACGAGGAGCGCTCGAGTTGAAACGATCCTTGTCCGGCAAACCAATGACGAGTTCATTCACGAGTGGCGCACCAAGACGTGATACCTGGGTCCAGGCACCGCCTTCGATGGTCGTTCCCTTGGCCGTTGGAAGACCGGCAACCAGACCCTTCGGCGACGGGTTATAAACCAGTCCCTGGCGAAGGCTGGCCGTGGTCCATCCACCGATGACCGGCTCGGAACCGGCGGTAAGGCAGGCAATCGGCAGTTCAAGTTCGATCGAGGTGACGTTCTTGTCTGCGATCGTGCTTGGCTTGGCATCGCGTGCGCCGACCGGGTTGAGGTTCACCAAGTCAAATACTTCGCCGAGGTTGACTGCGAACGGATCCTGGCGCTGCCCGACGAATACCTTGCCGGCTTCGCAACCGGGAATGTTGATCGTCTTGATGTGCGCGCTGGCGTACGCGGCATAAGCGGGAATCGACTTGTTGCCGATGTTGTCGGTCGGCTTGGTGAAGGTGCCTGCGAGTGAGGCCGTACCAGTACGACGGTCGCCACGAACAACGGTCACGGTATAGGTTTCAACCAGATTCTTCGTCGCGTCACCGTCGGTGATGCCAGGGCCGATTCCGCCAATATTGAATAGTGGCACCGGAACATCCTTGCCACCGACCGGCACGGTCAGATTCTTGTAAGTGTTGGTGAAGCGGAACTGGAAGGTAATGTCTTCCTTGGCGTCGCCGTTGTTGTCGATCGAGATTTCGTACAGCGCCTCGGGATCGAGCGAGAAATAGTTCGGACCGCCGTACGCATCCTGTAGCGGCAGATAGTTGGCGATCAGCGTGACCATGCCGTCGCGACCCGCCTCGTAGCTGCGGAACATGTAGAAGTCGGTGCCATCGGTCTTCGGACGCTCGGTCACGAAGGGCGCCTCACGATGGCTTGATGCTCCTGCGATGGCACCGGATACCGCGAGTGCCAGTGCGGTCATACCGCATGCGAATTTTCCAATTTTCATGAAACCTCTCCGTCGAACTAGTGAAACACCGACGCTCGGATGATGTCGGTGTTGAAAAGTACCGGTGTTGCAGGTGAACGATACGATCAGGAATGATTCCCGGATGCACGCTGCGTCGACATTAGTTACAGATCGAACCTGCACTGCGGACAACGCCTGCGATCAAATTCCAAGATGGTCAAAACAACGGCAATGTGCACATGCGGCACAGCAGCCGCCTGGCGGCGCTCCCAGGCATCCAGGGCGCTACCAAATGATTATTGCGATGCAGCACTTCATGAATTGACCGCGCGATGGTTGTTCAGGTTACGGCGGGTTTTACGGGAACTTTCCTGACCCGAAAGCGCAAGACTTTCACGGTACTCGTTCAAGGTGTTTGCGCTGAAAGGGCGGATTGCCAATCAGCAAATGATTGGATCTGAAAGTCGCCGCGGACATCGAGTAACGATTGTCGCTACGAGCCTGCGCTGAACTTGATGCGAGGCGGAGGGCGGGACGCTCGCAGTCAACCCGCTGAGGGTGAGAATCAACCTCTCTCTCCGCCAGATACAGAAAAAGCGCCCACTGGGCGCTTTTTCTGTATCTGGCGGAGAGAGAGGGATTCGAACCCTCGATAGAGCTTTTGACCCTATACTCCCTTAGCAGGGGAGCCCCTTCAGCCTCTCGGGCATCTCTCCGGGTTTGTTCCTGATCGACGCGGGGCCGACTTGTCCGGTTGGCAGCGTTGTCGCCGTCAACCGTCCGCAGGGGACGCGCAGAATAGCGACTGTGGCAAGGCGCGTAAAGCCTTATTCGGCTGCCTGGTCGTCACTGGAGCGGGGTATCGGCGGAAGTCCCGCCTGTTCGCGCTTGATGCGCTCGTAGATTTCTTCGCGATGTACGGCGACATCCTTTGGTGCATTGATGCCGATCCGTACCTGGTTCCCTTTCACACCGAGGACGGTGACGGTGACTTCGTCGCCAATCATCAGTGTTTCGCCGACTCGGCGAGTCAAAATGAGCATGAAGTTTCTCCATTTAGCATCGGGTAGTCCTTGCGCCGACCATACCGCCGGTAATCCGCGGCTGGCCAGCGTGGGGTGACACCTGGACGGCGTTCGGCCATCAAGGAGCCTCTCTTTTTCACCATGATTCGCCGGCGAACGGGCACGTCATCACGTCTGACCGGGGTAAGACAGGGCCGCTGAGACATCAGTCGATACTAGCGAAGCCGTTCAGGCTGCGCAACGCGACCAATGGCACTGCGATTGTAAAAATTTCCTAGGAACCCAATTGGCCGCGCAACCAATCCGGCACTTGGCGCAATGCCACGTCCAGGGCTGGTGTATCGGGTCCACCGCCTTGCGCCATGTCGGCGCGACCGCCGCCCTTGCCGCCGATCTGCGTTGCGACGTGAGCCACCAGATCGCCAGCCTTGACGCGCCGTGTCGCGCTACCGGCAACGCCTGCGACCAGCGCGACCTTGCCGTCGGCTCCCGATGTCAGCAGCACAACGCAATCGACGAGCTTTTGTTTGAGCAGGTCAACACCTTCGCGCAGCGCTTTTCCATCGAGACCGTCTACGCGCGCGCAAAGCGCCCGTACACCCTGACCGATATCGACAGCCTGCCCTGCCAGGTCCTGTACCGCAGACGCCGCAGACTTTGCTTTCAACGATTGCAGCTCACGTTCCGATTTGCGTTGACGCTCGAACAACTGGCGTAACTTGTCAACGACATCGTTTGGGCTGCTCGACAACAGCTCTGCGACCTCATCCAGACGCGCTTCTTCCGCCGCAACATGGGCCAGCGCAGTCTCGCCCGTCACGGCTTCAATGCGGCGCACGCCGGACGCCACACCACTCTCGCCGAGAATCTTGAACAGGCCGATATCGCCAGTGCGCGCGACGTGGGTGCCGCCGCACAACTCGGTCGAAAAATCACCGATCTTCAGGACGCGGACACGGTCGCCGTATTTTTCGCCGAACAGCGCCAGTGCTCCGAATTCAATCGCTTCGTCATAGGCCATCTCGCGGATGTCGCCGCTGTCGTTGGCGCGAATCTGGCTGTTGACCAGCGTCTCGACGCGAGCCAATTCATCGCGGCTCATCGGCTCGAAATGGGCAAAATCGAAACGCAGGCGATCCGGCGCGACCAGCGAGCCTTTCTGCTGCACATGCTCGCCGAGCACTTTGCGCAAAGCCGCATGGAGCAAATGCGTCGCCGAATGATTGAGCACCACTGATTGACGCCGATCAGCATCGACATCGGATTCAACGTTGTCGCCAATACGCAGCGCCTCGCCTTTCCATATACCCACGTGCGCATGGAACGCGCCACCGAGCTTCACCGTATCGCTGACGACAAACTCGCCGCGCGTGCCGCGCAAGATGCCGGTATCACCAACCTGTCCGCCCGATTCAGCATAGAACGGCGTCTGGTCGAGAATGACCATTGCCTGCTCGTCATTGTCGAGCGCATCCAGCTTGCGACCGTCGCGAATAATTGCGAGAACCTTGCCCGACAACTTGCCGAGCGCGTCGTAGCCGGTGAACTGCGTTGGTGGCAACGAGCTGGCGAGGTCGGCGGGCATGGATCCTTTCGATTCGAACTTGCCTGCGGCACGCGCGCGTTCGCGCTGCTCATTCATCGCGGAATCGAAGCCCATCATGTCGACGCTCAGGCCGCGCTCGCGAGCAATGTCGGCGGTCAGGTCGACTGGGAAGCCGTAAGTATCGTAAAGACGAAAAGCATCCTCACCGGGAATCACCGAACCTGACTTCTCTGCGACATCTGCAAACAACTTCATGCCCTGCTCCAGGGTTTCGCCAAAACGCTCTTCCTCGGCCTTGAGTGCCTTGCTGACGATGTCCTGCCGTGCGACCAGGTCGGGATAGGCCTCTCCCATTTCGGTGACCAGCGCCGGCACCATCTTCCAGAAGAAGTCGCCGCGCATACCGAGCATCCAGCCATGTCGCAGGGCGCGACGGATGATCCGCCGCAAGACGTAGCCGCGACCTTCGTTCGACGGCAGCACGCCGTCGACGATCAGGAACGAACAGGCGCGGATGTGATCGGCGATCACGCGCAGCGATTTATCGGACAGATCGGCGGTGCCAGTTAATTCACCGGCCTTCGCAATGAGTCGCACGAACAGGTCGATTTCGTAGTTGCTATGCACGTTCTGCAGGATCGCTGCGAGGCGTTCCATGCCCATGCCGGTGTCCACGCAAGGCGCCGGCAGTGGCGACAGGCTGCCGTCGGCGGCGCGGTCGAACTGCATGAAAACAAGATTCCAGATTTCGATGTAGCGGTCGCCATCCTCTTCCGGTGAACCGGGTGGACCGCCAGCAATGTGCGCGCCGTGGTCGTAGAAGATTTCCGTGCAGGGGCCGCAGGGGCCGGTGTCGGCCATCTGCCAGAAATTGTCCGACGCGTATGGCGCGCCCTTGTTGTCGCCAATGCGCACGATACGTTCGGCGGGAATACCCACCTCGTCGCGCCAGATGCCGTAGGCCTCATCGTCGGTGTGGTAGA
>JBATAQ010000017.1:0-4073 GCA_049661925.1 Dokdonella sp. | reverse complement strand
GCGCCGCGTCGGTGAGCCGCAAGGTTCCGTAGCCCTCGTCGTCAGTGGCGAGCAAGCCGTTGGCGACGATCTGCCGGAACAGGCTGCGCCACTGGCGGTCGTCGTATTCCGCGCCGATGCCGTAGGTACTTAACTGGTCGTGGCCCAGCTCGCGGATGCGCGCGTCGTCCGCGCCGCGCAGCACGTTGACGACATGGCCGACGCCGAAGCGCTGGCCGGTCCGATAGACGCAAGACAGCGCCTTGCGGGCAACTTCACCACCATCGAATGCGGTCGGTGGCTGCAGGCAATTGTCACAGTTGCCGCAAGCTGTTTGCAGCGATTCGCCGAAGTACCCGAGCAAGCGCTGGCGGCGACAACTGGCCGTCTCGCAATAACCCAGCAAGGAATCCAGCTTGGCGCGCTCTACCCGCTTGCGCTCTTCACCCGATTCGGACGACGAAATGAAGCGCAGCTGGGTGACCAGGTCCTGCAATCCGTAGGCCATCCACGCTTCGGCGGGTAGTCCATCGCGACCGGCGCGACCGGTTTCCTGGTAGTAGCCTTCGAGACTTTTTGGCAAATCCATGTGGGCAACAAAGCGCACGTCGGGCTTGTCGATGCCCATGCCGAAAGCAATCGTCGCCACCATCACGATGCCATCGTCGCGCAGAAACCGCTGCTGGTTCGAACTGCGTGCAACGCTGTCCATGCCGGCGTGGTAGGCCAGCGCATTGACGCCTTTCTCAACCAGCCATTGTGCCGTGGCATCGACCGACTTTCGTGATTGGCAATAGACGATCCCGGACTCGCCATCGCGACCGACCAGGAAATCCTGCAACTGCTTTTTCGCGTTGTCCTTTTCGACGACGCGGTAACGAATGTTAGGTCGATCAAAGCTGGAGATAAAATGTTGCGCATCTTCCAGCGCCAGCCGTTCGACGATCTCGGCGCGCGTTGGCGCATCGGCAGTTGCCGTCAGCGCGATCCGCGGCACGTCCGGATGACGGTTGTGCAACACGGTGAGTTCGCGATATTCGGGACGAAAATCGTGTCCCCACTGCGACACGCAATGCGCCTCGTCGATCGCGAACAACGACAACGCCACATCGTCGAGCATGTCGAGGAAATACTCGTTGAGCATTCGCTCCGGCGCGACGTAGAGCAGTTTCAATTCACCGGCGCGAAGCTTGCGCTCCACCTCGCGTTGCGAATGTTGATCGAGACTGGAGTTGAGGAAGGCAGCACTGACACCAAACTGGTGTAACGCTTCGACCTGGTCCTGCATCAACGCAATCAGCGGCGATACAACGATGGCCGTACCTTGCCGGATCAGCGCCGGAATCTGATAGCACAGCGACTTGCCTCCGCCGGTAGGCATCAGCACCAGCGCATCGCCGCCGCCGACCACTTGGTCGATGATCGCCTGCTGCGGATCTCGAAACGCGGCGTAACCGAAAACGTCGTTGAGTATTTGAAGTGCAGTGTCGGACATCGCCGGAATGCTAACAGGCCGATGCAGCACTCTCACGATCGTGGCGTCTCGTCGCCCGGTACCCGCAGCATGGTTATCTATACTGGTCGGGTCCCACCAACAGGCCGCAGCCATGAAACGTTTGATTCCACTGATTGCCTTCGCGCTTTTCAGCGCGACCACCTACGCCGTGCCGCCGTCGGTCACGCCGATCAGCCCAGCCGACCTGGCCTACATGGATGGTATCGAGCAATGGCATGCCGAGCGTGATGCACGACTGCGCAAGCCTGACGGCTGGCTCAGCTTCATCGGTTCGGGTCGCGTCGATGTCGGCAGCAGCAAGGTCGGCAGCGCGGACGACAACGACATCGTGTTGGCGAAGGGCCCCGCGCACCTTGGAATCCTGACGCTTTCCGAATCGGGCGAGCCGCGTTTCACCCTGGCTGCGGACAATGACGCAACGATGGATGGGACCAGCGAATCGTCGGCAACCTTGAAAACCAATCTTGACGGCGAACCGACCAGGGTGCGTTCGGGCACGACCAGTTTTTACGTGGTCAAAAGCGGCGACGTGGTCGGTTGGCGCCAGCGCGACAGTGCGGCGGAAAGCTTGAAAACATTTGCAGGAATTGATCGCTATCCGGTCAACCCATCGTGGCGCATTGTCGCCGAATGGGTTCCATTCGACCCGCCGCATCACATCGACCTGGTCACCGTGATCAACACCCTGGAGCCGGCCGAGATACCAGGCAAGGCTGTGTTCAAGCGCGATGGCAAGACCTGGGATCTGCAACCCGTCACCGAAGACGACCAGTTGTTCTTCATCCTGACCGACGCCACCAGTGGCAAGGAAACCTACGCCGCTGCGCGATTCCTGTACGCCGACGCGCCGAAAGACGGCAAGGTAATCCTCGACTTCAACAAGGCCGTCAATCCGCCATGTGCGTTGTCAGAGCACGTGGTCTGTCCAACCGCACCGAAAGAAAATCGCCTCGCACTGCGCATCGACGCTGGCGAAAAGAAGTTCGCTCACGGGCATTGACCGAACCGGCATTGATCGAAGCTGGCGAGATCTTGCGGGCAATCCGGCAAGACGTCGCACGGTCTGTCGGCACTACTTCAACGACTTGAAGATGTTCTGATATTCGAGTGCTTCGGCTTCCAGCCCTTCCTCGTCGGAATTGCGGATGCCGTGCTCCTTCTCGCCCGACAGGTTGCGCTCGGCGACGAAGTGGCCAGCGGAGTAGTAGTACTCCTTGCCTTTGGTATGGACGGCGCCGGCTTCGGGCCGGGTTCCATCATCTTCGACGTAGGCGAGCATCAACTGGCCATCGCGGAAATAGAACTCTTCGGTGCGCGTGGATATGTTCGGATGCGGGTATGACTTGATCCGAAGCAGCTTGCCGTTGTCACTGTAGAAATCGAGCTTGCTCCACTTCTGCTTGATCCGTTCGTTGAGCTTCTCGGTGGACATCTC
This sequence comes from Dokdonella sp., assembly GCA_049661925.1. Taxonomy (GTDB): domain Bacteria; phylum Pseudomonadota; class Gammaproteobacteria; order Xanthomonadales; family Rhodanobacteraceae; genus Dokdonella. The sequence goes on along the minus strand of JBATAQ010000017.1, from coordinate 1,143 downwards.
CTTCCTGGTGAGCTGGTCCTTGCGCGCTTCGATGGCGATCCGTTCCTGCGTGATCGACGCGATCATCTGGTCGCGTTCGGCCGCACTGCCCTGAAACTGGTCGCTCTTTTCCGCCATGGATTCCGGCATGGTCGCGACCTTGTTTGGTGTCGCCGCAAAGCACGCCGACATCGTGAGAGCGAGTGACATTCCAACGATGAGTGTGCGCATACCTGGCCTCTTTTCGTTAGTGACGAAGACCCGATACTAACGTGTCTCGACGAGGGTGCCAGTCACCGGTGCGGGTCGAACCCATCGTTGTAGACCCCATTGAAGACAAATCGAAATGGTGGAGTGATTGGTGCCGTGGAAAGTCCCGTCACTGCAGGATCATTCGGCAATACCGGCACAAGCCAAAGCGACTCATCGTTAATGACAAGTGCTTCACAGCCTGTCCATCCGCTGTAGATTGTCGTTCCCATCGCCACCCTCACCGCTCCGGCATCGCGTGGAGCGTAGTAAATGGGTCGAGCCGTCTGGCCGGCAGATGTCTGGTGCGTCATCAATGATCCAGGGGATATCTGGGCGTGCAAGACACCGCTACAAGTACTGTCCAGATAGTAGTCACCGCCTCCCGGGTTATCCAGACTCGATATTGACCCGTCATAGTTGTTGATGAAAACCATGTATGACTTGGAAGTCACTACGGTTACGTTACTTTTTCCCTTCGTTATCAACGCTCCTAGATACGTGCCATTGTCGTCATAGACTTTGGCCGTCTGAGCGTTGCCCCAACACGGAACGGTCAACAACAAGGCTACGAGCAGGAATCTCATTGCGTTCCTAGGGAAATTTTAAGGTACGGACCAAGCAACAACTGGCTTATCGCGTCTGCGGATTTTGCAAACATCGTCCAATGTACCTGCGCGTCGAGCTACTCGACGGCAGGTGTTTCGGTCTCGTCGTCTGAATCGACGTCGTCAGCGGATGCATCATCGGCATCACCGTCGGCACCACCGCCTTCGGCTTTCTTGGCCAGCTTCTTCTGGCGCTTTTCTTCCTGCTTTTTCTGCTTGGCGATGTCGCGCTGGCGTTTTTCGAAGTTGTAGTTGGGCTTGGCCATCGGGTTTCCTGTGGGAGTTGATCAGCCCGCGCATGCGCCGA
>JBATAQ010000016.1:0-27717 GCA_049661925.1 Dokdonella sp. | reverse complement strand
TAGATGCCGGCGAGTCGCTCGACCAAGGCAGCGGGTTGCGGATCAGGATAGCGATTCCAATCGTGGTCATCGGCAGCGAACGGCGGCCACGGTGATTCGTTGGCGTTAAGCAACACGCCGCCGCGCGACGCCTCCATGCGTGCAGACGAGTACGGCTGCATCGCGCGCACGTTCGGTCGAGCGAGGTCGAGCACGCTCATGCGCTTGCTTCCGCGTTCGCAGCTAACGCGATCACTTCGAGCCGAATCGACACTGCTCGCGCATGGGCATCCAGCCCTTCCGCATTCGCCAGCGTAATCGCGCAAGGACCGATGCCGCGCAAGCCGTCCGACGACAACTCCTGCACGGTAATCTGCTTCTGGAAACTCGCGACTGAAACACCACTCCAGGCACGCGCATGACCGTAAGTTGGCAACACGTGGTTGGTACCGCTGCAATAGTCGCCGACTGATTCCGGCGACCAGCCACCAAGGAAAACCGAGCCGGCACTCTGCACCGACGCCAGCCACGCGCGCGGATCGGCGACATTCAAGATGAGATGCTCGGGCGCATAGCGATTGCTGATCGCAACGGCCTGGCTCAGGTCGGCGACTTCAATCAGGCGACTGGATTGCAGGGCCAATCGCGCGGTTGCGGCGCGACCCAACACGTTGCATTGTGCATCGAGTTCCACGCCGACAGAATCAATCAAGGCCGCGCTGTCGCTAAGCAGGATCACCTGCGAATCTGGCCCATGCTCGGCTTGCGATAACAAATCAGCAGCGACGAAACGCGGATTGGCAAATTGATCGGCAATCACCAGCAGTTCCGATGGGCCGGCCGGCATGTCGATGGCCGCGCCATCGGAATCGGCAGCGACCTGCAACTTGGCTTCAGTAACCCAGGCATTGCCGGGTCCGAAAATCTTGTCACAACGCGGAACGGTTGCCGTGCCATACGCCATTGCTGCGATTGCCTGTGCGCCGCCGATCACGTAGACGCGCTCAATGCCACAGACGCGAGCGGCAAACAGCACGGCCGGATCGGCCATGCCATCGGCGCGCGACGGAGTGCAAAGCAACACGTCAGGACAGCCGGCGATGCGCGCAGGAATGCCGAGCATCAGCGCGGTCGATGGCAATGGAGCGCTTCCGGCGGGCACATACAACCCGACACGCGTGATGGGTCGCAGGATGCGTTCGCAAATCACGCCCGGAGCGGTTTCAACGCTGACCGCTGATATCGACGCTGCACGATGGAAGCGCTCGATGCGCTCGTGGGCATCACGGATTGCCTGTTTCAGTTCGTTCGACAACGACACTGCCGCGGAATCGAACTCCTCAGTCGTCACGGTCAGCGCGGATGGCGGACAGGCGTCGTATCGTTGCGACATTGCCAGCACGCCAGCATCGCCATCACGCCGAACCGTGGCGACGATTTCGGCAACGCCGTCGATCAGTTTCTGCTCGCGCGATTGCGCGGGTCGCTCGAGCGCCGCGACTTGCTCGCCCGCGCTCAGTAAATTCCAGTCGATGCGCTTCACGACAACATCTTCTCGACTGGCAATACCAGCAACGAACTCGCGCCGGCTCGCTTCAGTTCCTCCAGATGCCGCCAGGTGACCGTACCCGTGCACAGCGCCTGCAATGCGACGTGGTCGTCGTCACCTTCCAGCGGCATCAGGGTAGGGCGCTGCGCATTCGGCAACAGGGCGGCGATGGATTCGATTGCATGGCGCGGCGCGTGCAACAGGACGAGTTTGGATTCGCGAACCTGGATGACGCTGTCCAGTCGTGAAAGCAACAGCGTCAGGAGATCGCCGCGTTCGTCGATCAAGGTTTCGGATGGACCAGCCAGAACCGATTCACTTTGCAGGATAACCTCGGTTTCCTTGAGTTGATTGGCGGCCAGTGTTGCTCCGCTCGAAACGAGGTCACAAATGATGTCGGCGGTACCGAGACGTGGCGCGATTTCGACTGATCCAGCCAGTTCGACAATGTCGGCTTGCACGCCATTTCGCGCCAGCCAGTCGCCGAGCAAGGCTGGGTAGCTGGTCGCAATGCGCTGGCCGGCGAGCTGCTCGGGACCGGTCCAGACCTCGTCCTGCGCGATCGCCACCGACAGCCGACAAGCTCCGAAGCCCAAGGCACGCAGTTCAACAAAACCGGCCGTGCCATTCGAGGCGAGTTGTTGTTCCAGCAACACGTTGCGCCCGACGATGCCAAGGTCGCAGACACCACTGGCGATCAGTCCAGGAATGTCGTCGTCGCGAACCAGCAGCAGGTCGACAGGCTCCACTTCACCGAAGCAAAACAGCCGATCACGGCTTTCCCGAAATTTCAGACCACAGCGGGTAAGCAAGTCGCGCGATGGGTCGGCCAGTCGACCGGATTTCTGCATCGCAATACGCAAACGATCACGTGACTTCATTTACTGGCCTTGCTTTGGGCGAGCTTCGTGGTTGCACCACGCGTGGCGTTACGACTCGCCTTCCGATTGATCGCCGCACGGCGCTGGGCGGCGATGACACCCATGTAGCCGCCGTTGCCGGTATTGAGACAACGCGCCACGCGCCCGATGGTAGTGATACTCACCGCCGTGCGATCGTGGATTTCCCGATACGGCAATTCTTCGAGCAGGTAAGGCACCACGCGCCAGCGATCAGTCAGTGCTTCCAGTTCCGCTGGCGTGCACAGGTCACGCAGCAACGCGCGCATCTGCGGCAACGTATCCAGGCTCAATAGAGCCTTGCACAATGTGTCCTCGGGAGACACGGGTACTGGCTCGGGTTGCAGCGATCGGCGTTTCATAATGTACTAACGCGCTATTACAAGGTGGCGCACTGTACGTGCGCTTCGCTTTAAGCGCAAGCGATCCGCGCTCGCATTGCTTCCTCTCCCGGCGGGGGATGGAGCGCGCCGTTCTCCCTTCTCCCCTCGGGAGAAGGGTCGGGGATGAGGGTGCGCGCCTTGTATCGCCTTTCGGCGAGCGCTGGCGCCCGCCAGACTGGTCAAGCAATTCTCACGCCTGCCGCCTCGTTTTCTTGTTCGCTGTCGCCAGATGAGTCAAGCGTTTCGCCGGGCTGCCGCCCGCGATTTTTTCTTGTTTGCTGTCGCCAGGCTGGGCACGCCTTTCTCGCGCCTGCCGGCGCGCGAGCTACCTTTCGGGTCGCACAGAAACGTAGCCCAAAGATGCGACCCGATGGCCTGTCGCTCGTGCGGTGAAGCCGCACGACGTCGCAAGCACTGGACGGGTTCGACTGAAGGCACATCCTGTGCCGCAGCCGTAGCCACGCGATCCCTCGCGTGGCCCGCAAGCGGCTGATCCGTCCAGCGCTTGCCGACAGGAACGGGCGGTGGGTCAAAGTCAAAAGCATCCGCCGCAGAGCGGCGGACAACGCAGCGACGCTGCGTGCCTTTGACCTTCATCCCGATTCGGGGAGGCGAGTTGGCAGAGAAGAGCCCCGCAGGGTGGCCCGAAAGGATTCGGGCCAGTTCGCTGTCAGCACAAGGAAGTGCTGTCAGTGAACCCCGGCGCCAGCTCGCGCAGTCGTGCGGCTTCTTCGCACGACAGACCCGCCACGGGCGCATCTTTGGGCCATGTTTCTGTGCGAGCAGAAAGAGCCCCGGGGATGGGGCGGCGGGCGGCAGCCCGGCGAAACGCTTGACCAGTCTGGCGACAGCCAACCCAACGTGGGAGCGGGAGAAGGGGAAAATCGCTACAGCGAAAAACTACGAGGTTGCGCGGAGTGCTGCGCGTATCAGCTCTTGGAAGTGGTGTACACCCGACTCGCGCAGCGGGTTAAGTCGCCCGGCGATGTATGAGCCGGATTCCAGCCCGCGCTGAACCTGCTCGCAGATGTCGATGTCCTCGGCCTGGACTTCGTCGCTGAAGGCAAGATCGCGCGCCTGCGCGTCGGCGCTGCTGTCGGCTGGATAGTAGTAGTCGAAGTCGACGCGGCATTCACCGGGCGCAATCGGGACGACGCGGTTGGTCTGCAGGCGGCCGGGTAGCAGGTTCAACATCGTGTTGGGCCAGATGTACCAGTACAAGGCTTCGCCTGATCCGTACAGCGCGCCATCGTTTTCGAGCGGGCTGTATTGCAGCGACGTCCAAGGGGCAAGCTCGGTGCGATAGCTTCGATAGTCGAGCAGGCGGTTCAGGGCCGGGTGCACATGTGGCAGGTGGTAGCCCTCAAGAAAGTTGTCGACGTAGGCTTTCCAGTTGCAACGCAGCGTATAGCTGACGCTGCGCAGGTAGCGATAGCCGGCAAGCCTGCCCGCACCCATGCGCTGGTCAATTCCGTCGAGCACATCGCTCAGTGCTGGGCCACCCTGGTCCAGGCAAATGAAGATCAACCCGTTCCACTCCGCGACGCGCGCCTGCGGCAGATGGATGGAATCGGCATCGAAGGCTAGCGCCGACTGCATTTCCGTCGCGCTGGTCAATTGGCCATCTTCGGCATAGGTCCAGCCGTGATAGCGGCAACGCAGGCGCAACTGGTTGCCGACCGTGCAGGGCTGCAGCGGTCCGGCCCGATGTCGGCAGACGTTGTGCAGCGCGCGCAATGTACCGTCCTGACCACGCAGCAGCCATAGTGGCACACCGGCCACCGTGATCTCGATGTGACTGCCCCGCTCAGAGAGTCGCGCGGCATCGCCAACCAGTTGCCAACCCTTGGCGAATATGGCGGCGCGTTCGTGTTGCGCCCATTCCGTGTGCGAATAGGCAGGTGCCGGCAAGGCCGTTGCCATGCCGAGTGGTTGGGCCTGCAAGTCGATAGTTGGCAAGGATTTCATCGAAGCACCGAGTCCTTTGGAAAGGGAATTGCCGAGGGTCGGACACCGTAAAAAATGTGGCTTAGACTAAGCCGACTGTGCCTGTAAAGACCACCAAAGCGTGGCTGGTCAACGCCAAGGCGCGTCGTTGAATCCAGACGTCGCGCCGAAGTGTTTTGTGCAGACCCAGTGCCGCCGATCCCGGGATCCCGGCGGATTTTTCCAACGCCAAGGGCTAGCGCCATGTCGGAACGCGAACAGGGTACCGTCAAATGGTTCAACGACGCCAAAGGCTTCGGATTCATCACGCGTGAGGAAGGGCCAGACGTTTTCGTCCATTTCCGCGCGGTCGAAGGCAAGGGTTTCAAATCGCTCGCTGAAGGGCAACGGGTCAGCTTCACGGTCACCGATGGGCCGAAGGGACCACAGGCGGAGGCGGTTCGAGCGGAAGTCTGAATTGGTTGAGCCTTGCCCACTCCAGATGGAGATTTTCGGGTCTTTCATGCCTGCCGCGTACCCGTAGCTCACAACTAAATTCGTCGCCAAGCGGTCGGCGTCGACAGGCTGTTGTATCGTGGTCGGACATAACTCTGGAATCCCCGAAATGAACACTGGCGACACCTCGAACCTTGCTGCCCTTGAAGTTGAAACCCTGCAACGCCTCGGCGACCTGCTTGATGAGCATGCCGTTGGCAGCGGTGGCGTTCCGCTTGAAGCCGCTGATGGACTGATAGCCGCCGCGATCGTGTCGCCGGGTCGGCCAATCGATGTCGATGAGTGCCTGCCGCTGATCCTCGGCACCGAGGCATGGGCGAATCGATCAGCGTTCGATGAAGCCAGCGGTTTGGTGCGGGCGCTGTGGAGCGATGTTGGTCGCCGCGTTTGCAACGACCCTGAACGCGCCAGTGGCGATGTCTCTCCGGTGATTGGCGTGCCGCCCGGTTTCGACGAGATGAGTGATCAGCAAATCGCCGACAGCGGCTACCAGATGGGCAGTAGTTGGGCGCTTGGATTCGTGCTCGGTGCCGATCTGCGCCGCGAGGAGTGGGAACAGCGCTTCAGTCGTGATGAAGCTGTGCAATCGGATTTCTACGACATCTTCGCGCTGATGCCCGATGAGGTATTCGGCGAGGATGACGACGAAGGTGATGGCGACGGCGACGGCGACGAAGACATCGGAGATGCTGACGACGAAGCGGCCGACGCACTCGATGACGCCTTCGACCTTGACGACGATGATGCGGACGAAGAACTGAGCCACGCTGATCGTGTCGAGGTGATCGAGGCCTTGCCGGATATCCTTTTCACGATGAACAAAGCACGGCTGAAGGAACTGTCCTGAAGTGGATTTGATCGAACACTGCATGAGTTGATGTGCGTACACCCTGATCTGCGCAGGTTGTCGCAGGCGCAGCGGCCACGCATCCATTGCTCGGTAGCAAACGTATGTATGGCCATTGGTGCGACTGAGCACCGTGGCCCGAAGCGGGACTAACGCGTCGGTCGACTAATTCAGCCCGTCACGCGAGGAGCGCTGCCCATGCGAACGATTGCAGTCCCGCTGTGCGCGGCGATGCTTACGATCAGTGCCGTGCCGCTGGCGGCGCAGGATCGTTACGAGGGATACGCGTACGCCGCAAAAGGCAAGTCGCTGCTCTACCGCGAGTCGCATTGGCTGGACGGGGCGAACCGTACCGTGCTGTATCGCTGCCCGGATGGCAAGCCGTTTGCGCGGAAGAAGGTGACAACGGATGTGCAGCAATCTGCTCCCGATTTCGTCACCGATGACGCCCGCGATGGCTATCGTGAAGGCGTGCGCAGTGAGGGATCGAAGCACACAGTCATCTTTCGCGCCAAGAAATCGTCAGAAGAGCGCAGCGAGGCCATCGACAAACCCGACAATGCGATCATTGATGCCGGCTTTGATGCCTATGTCATCGAGAACTGGGACGCCATGGCTGTCGGCGCAAGCCGCAAGGTGCAGTTCCTGATTCCCAGCCGGCTCGGCTACACCGATTTCGCGATTACGCGCCGGCCCGACGGCAAAGTGTCCGGCGAGCAGGCACGTCGCTACCAATTGAAGCTGGGCGCGTGGTACGGGTTTGCCCTGCCGCAGATCGACGTCGCCTACGCCATTTCGGGCAAGCGTTTGCTGCAATACAAGGGCTTGGGCAATATCCGTAACAACGATGGCGACAACCTGAGCGTGCGCGTGGAGTTTCCGCCGGCCAAGCAAGGCAATGGCGCGGAAAACTCGATCAACGACCCGAACGGCATCGCGCTCGATGGGCGCTGCCCACTGTGAATGCAGTGTTGTCACGGTTGGCGATTCCTGCGACGTGGTGCCTTGGTTTGCGCCGCGACCGCCAAGTGCAGCGCGATCGTGCGACGATCACGCTTTCGACGGAGCGGGCCAATGACAACCATCTACCTTTATCTCAACGCGGCGATTTACGTGCTGTTCTCGATCTGGTGCACGGTCGCAGCGTCAAGTACGGCGCAGGCGATGGGCTTTATCGGCCTGAGCCGCGCGGGCGCAGCGGAATACCTCACCGTCTACGGCGGCCTGCAACTGGGCTTGGGCATCATCTTCGGCTGGACTGCCTGGAGCGGCGAGCTGCGCTTCGGACTGATCGTGGCACTGGCGCTGTACGTGCCGATCGTGCTGTGGCGCATCGCCGGCGTCAGCATGAACTGGCCGGTAGCCAACAACAGCTTGTACATCGCCGGTTTGGAGCTGGCGATGCTGGTAGCCGCCGTGCTGCTATGGTTGACAGGATTCCGCTCACGCTGAAACAGAAAGGTTGCCGTCCCCACGCGGGCCGGTTAACTTTCCAATACACCGCAACCGCATCCCGGGGACACTGCATGGCGCTTGCCAGCGAAGCGACAAGTTTGAAATCGGCTGGACTCGATGAGCTTTTGATGGCCGTCGGTCGAGGCGACCAGGGTGCGTTCGACAGTCTGTACCGGGTTGCGGCGCCAAAACTGTTCGGGGTCTGTCTGCGCGTTCTGCCTCAGCGAGCCGAAGCGGAAGAAGTGCTGCAGGAAGTTTTCATCACTATCTGGCGCAAGGCCAATCAGTTCGATGCCGCCCGCGCCAGCGCCTATACCTGGCTGGCGATGATGGCTCGCAACCGCGCCATTGACCGGCTGCGTTCGGCCAAGGTTGAGCGCACCGGCAATAACGTCATCGACCCGGATGAACCCGTCGATGCAGAAGCGGCACATGTGGAAGCCGAAGCAGCACAGGATCGCGACCGCCTCAATGCCTGCATGCAGGAACTGGAAGACAACCGCCGAACAATGATTCGCACCGCGTTCTTCGAAGGTTCGACCTATGAAGAACTCGCCACGCGCACCGGCACCCCCTTGGGTACGGTGAAGAGCTGGATCCGTCGTGGTCTGGCTCAGCTGAAGGAGTGCCTGCAGCGATGACCACTTTGGACGCAAACCCGATTCCCCCCGACGACGGCGACCTGGCTGGCGAATATGTGCTCGGCGTGCTCGACGCCGCGCAACGCAGCGATGTGCAGGCAAGGCTGGACCGCGATGCCGCGCTGGCGGGCGACGTACAGTCTTGGGAAACGCGGCTGACGCCTCTGTTCGACGAGGTCGCAGCGGCCGACGTGCCTGGATATGTCTGGGGGCGCATCTGCAATGCGCTCGGCCTCCAGCCGGCCAGTTCGGCGACGCCGTCAAGGGCTGCAGAAGCGGTCGATGCGAAGAAATCGTTCTGGGACAGCCTGGGCTTCTGGCGCGGCGTGAGTGGCCTGGCGATGGCTTCGGCCGGCGTCCTGGCGATTGCCTTGATGACTCAGAAGCCAACCATCGTCGAAGTCCCCGTCGAGGTAGCTGTCGAAGTCCCGGCTCCAGTCCCGCCACCGCCCCAATCCGGTCTGGTGTCCACGCTGGCCCAGGACAATGGCAATGCCGGCTTCGTTGCAGCCGTTGATCGCGATACCGGCATGATGACGGTGACGCCATTGATGGCTGCACCCGACGATGGTCGCGTGCAGGAAATGTGGGTGATCCCGAACGGGCAGAAGCCGATTTCACTTGGCGTGCTCGACGCCAGCAAGCCGCAGGCGCACAAGTTGCCGTCGAATCTGCTCGCCTCGGTCAGCACGGACGCGATCTTCGCGGTGACGCTGGAGCCGCCGGGCGGCGCTCCTGGTGGCAATCCGACTGGGCCGATCATCGCCAAGGGTCCCATCGCCGTCCTCTGAGTCAATTCGCTTGCTGCTTGACGCGCCTCGGGTTGCAAGGCGCGCATGCCTTGTCTGGCGAACGACCTGCGTCATTCAGGCGTGCATCCGTGCTCCGGCGTGGCTCGTAGTTGCCGATATCACCGCGCAAGGATTACCGTGCCTTCGATGCCACCCGATATGACTGCTGGACCGCTGCTGGCGAAGCCCGGGGTGATCGCAAGCGTTCGACGCTGGTTCGATACGTCCGATCCTGGCGAACTGGGTGCCGATGCTGATCGCATCGACTGGCTCCGAACGCTTCCCTTCATTGGCATCCATCTCGCCTGTTTTGGCGTCATCTGGGTTGGTGTTTCGGCATTCGCGGTGTGGATGGCGGTCGCGCTGTATGCGCTACGCATGTTCGCGATAACCGGCTTTTACCATCGCTATTTTTCCCATCGGGCGTTCAAGACGTCGCGAGCCGTGCAGTTCGTGTTTGCCTGCATCGGCGCGATGTGCGTGCAACGCGGACCATTGTGGTGGGCGGCGCATCATCGCAACCATCACCGCAAGTCTGATCAGCCCGGCGATGTGCATTCGCCCCGCCAGCACGGGTTCCTTTGGGCGCACATGGGTTGGTTCCTGACACCGCGCGGTTTCCGAACCGATTGGGATTCAATTCCCGACTGGAAGCGCTACCCGGAGCTGCGCTGGCTGGATCGCTACGACATCCTGCTGCCGGTGCTGCTCGCCGTCGGTCTTTTCTTTCTTGGTGGATGGCTGGAAACCGCCTATCCGGGACTGGGAACGAACGGTCCGCAACTGCTGATCTGGGGCTTCTTCGTGTCGACTGTGGTGTTGTTCCATGCAACCGTCACCATCAATTCGCTGGCCCATCAATTTGGCAGTCGTCGTTATGACACGCGTGACGACAGCCGCAACAACATCTGGCTGGCACTCATCACGTTTGGCGAAGGCTGGCACAACAATCACCATCACTTTCCGGGTTCGGCGCGTCAGGGCCATCGCTGGTGGGAAGTCGACATGACCTGGTACGTGCTCAAGGCCATGCAGGGCGTTGGCCTGGTCAGCGACCTGCGCCCGGTGCCGGCCGGTTTGCGACGGCCAGCGCCGGGGGTTGATCAGGGCGTCCCAAGCTGATGCGAATCGCCGTGGTGGGCTCCGGCATCGCCGGCATGGCCAGTGCATGGTTGCTGGCTCGCGACCATGAAGTTGTTCTATTCGAGGCTGACAGCCGACTCGGCGGTCACACCGATAGTCACGATATCGAAATCAACGGAAAGCCTCTGGTGGTCGACAGTGGCTTCATTGTTTTCAATGAAAAACACTATCCGCTGCTGACCCGAATGTTTGATGAACTTGGCGTCGCCTCGCAGTCAACCACGATGAGTTTTTCGGTTCACGACGAGGCCAGCGGCATTCAATACAACGCGAGCAATTTGCGTGGCCTTTTTTGCCAGCCGACCAATCTTTTCAGTCCGCAGTTTCTGGGAATGCTCGCCGACCTGCGGCGTTTTTACCGTGAAGCTCCGACGCTGCTTGAGCACCCTGAGCCGGGTCCATCGCTCGGTGAATATCTCGCGGCGAATGGTTATGGCGGTGCATTCCGCGATCTGCACCTGGTGCCGATGGCGTCAGCGCTGTGGTCTTCACCGACTGCAAGAATCCTTGATTTCCCGATCAGCCATCTGGTTCGCTTCATGGCCAACCACAGCATGATGCAGCTGAGCGGGCGGCCTGCGTGGCGCGTGGTGCAAGGCGGCTCGCGCAGCTATATCGATGCGCTCCAGCGCGGGTGGAACGTGCAGGTTCGGCTCAACTCGCCTGTGCGCAGCGTTCGTGCGCAACAGCAACCGACAACCATTTCCGTGACGACCGACGTCGGTGTCGAATCATTCGAACATGTCGTTCTTGCCTGTCACGCCGACGACGCCTTGCGCTTGCTTGTCGATCCGACGGACGCGCAGCGCGATGTGCTCTCGGCATTCGAGTTTCAGGACAATGACACCATCCTGCACACCGATGCGCGTCTGCTGCCGCCCAATCGAGGTGCCTGGGCAGCGTGGAATGTGCATGTCCCGTCACAACCGGGTGACGATTGCACGGTCAGCTACTGGATGAATGCATTGCAATCCTTGCGGACGCGCGACCCGCTGGTGGTCAGCCTCAATCGACGCGCCGACATCGATCCATCTCGCATCCTGCGTGAGCGTCGCTATCGCCATCCCGTGCAGAGCGCTGCATCGGTGCAAGCACAATCACGCAAGGCCGAAATCCAGGGTATCGGTGGAATTTCGTTTGCCGGTGCCTGGTGGGGCCACGGCTTCCACGAAGACGGCTTGCGTAGCGCGGTCGACGTTGCCGCGCAACTGGGAGTGTCGTGGTGACTGCGTCGGAATTGAACAGCGCGATCTACGAAGGCTGGCTGCGGCATCGCCGATATATGCCCAAGCCACACGCATTCCAATATCGCCTTTGTGTCGTGTATCTCGATCTCGCCGAGATTGATCGCGTCTTCGCGAAGCGCTGGTTGTGGTCGGTCAATCGCCGCAACCTTGGCGAGTTCCGACGCCGCGATTATCTTGGCGATCCCGAGCGCGATCTTGCCGAGTGCGTGCGCGACCGTGTCGAGGCGCAGACGGGAGCCCGACCCACTGGCCCTGTCCGCATGCTCGCCCATTTGCGCTATCTGGGCCATTGCTTCAACCCGGTCGTGTTCTATTACTGCTACGCCGACGACGGCAAGACTCTGCAGTACATCGTTGCCGAGATCACCAACACGCCATGGAAGGAGCGCCACGCTTACGTGCTGCCGATTTCCGAAGCGACGGATCACGGATCGATCCATCAATGGGGCTTCGACAAGGCATTCCACGTGTCGCCTTTCATGGCGATGCAACAGCGCTACGACTGGCGCTTGAGCGATCCCGGAGAGGCCTTGCGCATCCACATGGATGTGCTGGACCCTGACTCGACGCCAGCGACCGATGGCGAGAATCCGCTCCGCCGCCGTTTCGACTCGACGATGGTTTTGCAGCGACACGCCATCGACGGTACCGGTCTCGCCCGCGTGCTGTGGCGCTATCCACTGATGACATTGCAGGTCGTGTTCGCGATCCACTGGCAGGCATTGCGCCTTTGGCTGCGCGGAAATCCCGTCCACGATCACCCCGATAACAAGGTGAAAACCGCATGAATACCTCAACTGCCGATCTCCGCGAAACGCTGGATGCAGAGCCGATCACCGCACGCGCGGCGACAACGATTGAACGCGCGCTGCGCAAACGTCTGCTTGCCGTAATGGCCGACCTGCGCGACTGCCAATTGATCCTGCACGACGGTAACAATTCCGTGGTGCTTGGTCGCGAGGCAAGTAATCCCGGCGATACGTTGCACGCGACCATCATCGTTCGTGACCCGGCCTTCTATCGACTTGCTGCATTGAATGGCAGCGTTGGCGCTGGCGAGTCGTACCTGGACGGCCAATGGGATTGCGACGACCTTGTTGCGCTGGTTCGCATTCTGGTCCGCAATCGCGATCGTCTTGATGCACTGGAGCGCGGGCCGGCTCGCCTTGGTGGCGCGATCATGCGCGGCTGGCATGCGCTGATGCGCAATACGCGTGCGGGAAGCCGCCGCAATATCGCCGCGCATTACGACCTCGGCAACGATCTCTTCAAGCTGTTTCTCGACGAATCGATGATGTATTCGTCGGCAATCTACGTAGACGAAAGCGAATCGCTGGAAGTCGCGGCGAAGCGCAAGCTTGATCGCATCTGCCAGAAGCTGGACCTGCAACCGCACCACCATGTCGTCGAGATCGGCACTGGCTGGGGAGGCTTCGCCATCCATGCCGCGAAGAACTACGGCTGCAAGGTGACCACGACGACGATCTCACGCGAGCAGTACGAGCTGGCTCGCGAACGCGTCGACGCGGCTGGCTTGCAGGATCGGGTGGAATTGCTGCTGGAAGACTATCGGGACCTCGAAGGAACCTACGACCGACTGGTTTCGATCGAGATGATCGAAGCGATTGGCCCACAATATCTGGACACGTATTTCGCGAAAGTCGGCGCGCTGCTGAAGCCCGATGGAATGGCCTTGATCCAGGCAATCACCATCGAGGAGCACCGCTACAAGCAAGCGCTGAAGGCCGTCGATTTCATCCAGCGTTATGTATTTCCTGGCAGCTTCATTCCGGCGCTGGCACCGATGTTGCGCGCGGTCGCGAGTAACACCGACATGAAATTGTTCAATCTCGAAGACATCGGGCCAAGCTACGCGCTCACCTTGCGCGCGTGGCGCGACCGCTTCATGTCGCGGCTTGCGGACGTGCGAGCGCTGGGCTATCCGACTCGCTTCATTCGCCTCTGGGAGTTTTATCTTTGCTATTGCGAAGGTGGCTTCCTGGAGCGTTCGATCGGCGACGTGCAGATGTTGCTGAGCAAACCCGGCGCACGCCGCGAGCAATTTGTCCCATGAAGAATTTGGTGCCATGAAAAATCTGATCAACTTCGTTGCATTCCAGGCGGTCTGGTTTGCCGCAGTCGTCGGTGCTTCGTACGGACTGTGGTGGCTGGGTCCGATTGCGGCAACGGTATTTGCGATCGCGCACTTGGTCAGTCCGATGCGGATTCGTGGGGATGGCTTGTTGATCGTCGTTGCGCTGCTGCTTGGCGTCGTGATCGATTCGGCCTACGCATTCAGCGGTGCGCTCACCTATGCCGCGCCATTCCCGAGCGCGCAGCTCGCGCCGCTGTGGATCCTCGCTTTGTGGGTCGGCTTTGCGCTGACCTTGAATCACTCGCTGGCGTATCTCGCGCATCGTCCAGTCGTCGCCACCATCGCGGGCGCGGTCGTCGGGCCAATCTCGTACTGGTCGGCGGGTCGTGCGTTTGATGCGGTCACGCTGGGTGATCCGTTGTGGCGAACCGTGCTCGCTCTATCGGTCGGTTGGGCTTTCGCGATGCTGGTGCTCAGCCTGGTCGCGCGACGTTCATTGCGGACTTCGACAACCCCAGAAACTCAATCTACGGAGAAAAATTCATGAATGGCTGGTTGATTCTGATTGTCTTCGCTGCCAGCAGCGTACTGATGGTGTTCGGCTGGCTGTGGCAACGCAAGTCTGGCAATGCCGGTATCGTCGACGTGATCTGGTCCGGTGGCATGGCTGCCAGCGCGGTTTTCTACGGCGTGATGGCCGGCGGTGCGCTGTTGCCGCGAGTCCTCGTCGCGGTGATGGGTGGGCTTTGGGGTCTGCGTCTGTGCAGCCACATTTTTCATCGCGTGATCAACGAAGAAGAGGACGGTCGCTACAAGTATTTGCGCGAGCACTGGAATGGCAGCGAGACCAAGTTCTTGTTGTTCTTTCTCGCCCAGGCGCTGTTGACTGCATTGTTCTCGATCCCGTTCTGGATCGCCGCGCACAACCCGGAAAGCACTCTGACGATTTGGTATGTCACCGCCATTGTTGTCTGGCTGATCGCCGTTGGCGGCGAGGCACTCGCTGATCGTCAACTGGCGAAGCATCGCGCCGATCCGTCGCAGAAAGGGAAGACCTGTCGTAGCGGCCTTTGGCGCTATTCGCGCCACCCCAACTATTTCTTCGAGTGGCTGCATTGGTTTTCCTACGTGTTCCTCGCAATCGGTCTCGACGTCGGTTGGGTATTGCTGAGCCTGCTTGGTGCGGCGCTGATGTTTGCCACCTTGTTCTGGGTGACCGGCATCCCGTTCACCGAGCAGCAGGCGTTGCGCAGCCGTGGCAAGGATTACCTCGAATACCAGCGCACAACGAGCATTTTCATTCCGTGGTTTCCGAAGAAAAGCGACCATGCGAAGCAAAAAAAACAGGAAGGAAAGAAATGAACCAGGCCAGCCTGACTGCGTCATCCGAACCGATACGCGAAAGCTTCGTAACCACGCTTGCCGAGCGCGCCTGGATTCCAGACGCGCTGATTCGACACGGCATTCGTCAGCAATGCGCGCAACGCCTTCGCGACGAAAAGACTGGCTCGGTCGAACAGGGCTTCGAGCATCTGCGCCAACGCATCGACGAGCTGCGCAGCAGCGCCATCGCGATCGAGACCGATGCTGCCAATGCGCAACACTACGAATTGCCGCCGGCATTCTTTCAGCAGTGTTTGGGCAAGCGCTACAAGTACAGCTCGTGCTATTGGGATATTTCCACGCCGGATCTGGATTCGGCCGAAGAACGGATGCTGGAAATCTACGCTGAGCGCGCCGAACTTGCCGACGGTCAACACATCCTCGAACTCGGCTGCGGCTGGGGATCGTTGACCTTGTGGATGGCCGAGCGCTACCCGAATGCGAGGATTACGGCTGTTTCGAATTCCGCACCACAACGCAAACACATCGAGGCACGTTGCCAGGAACGTGGTTTCGAGAACGTCACCGTCATCACGGCTGACGTCAACGAGCTGGAACTGGCCGAAGCACAATTTGATCGCGCGGTGTCCATCGAAATGTTCGAGCACATGCGCAACTACGAAACGCTGTTGCGCCGCATTTCGGGCTGGCTCGTTCCCGGCGGCAAGTTGTTCGTGCACATCTTCTGCCATCGCGATCTGGTCTACCCATTCGAGACCCAGGGCGAAGACAACTGGATGGGCCGCCATTTCTTTACCGGCGGATTGATGCCCGCCGCCGATACGCTCCTGCATTTCCAGCGCGACCTCTCGCTGGAAAAACGCTGGTTGTTGCCTGGAACTCATTACGAGCGCACGGCGAACGCATGGCTCGAGAATCACGATAGTCGTCGTGATGAAGTGCTGAAGATTCTGACCGAAGCCTATGGCGATCAAGCCGCGATCTGGAACCAGCGCTGGCGCATATTCTGGATGGCCTGTGCCGAACTGTTCGGCTACAACGGTGGCCGCGAGTGGCTCGTGGCCCACTACCGCTTCAGGCGCGATTAGTTGCGTCTGCGGCGCGGGTTTGCTCCTCCTCATTAAAAGGGCGGGTCCGCGCTTGTCTCCCTTCTCCCGACGGGAGAAGGGTCGGGGATGAGGGTTGGGGCCTTGCGCCAAGCTTCATTGTTGCGGCGACCTCTTCTCCGCTTTCTTGGCCGTCTATATGGCTATCGCGTCGTCGCCACGCTGGGTCGCTGTCGCCAGATGGGTCAAACGTTTCTCTCGCCTGCCGGCGAACGACCCACCTTTCTCCTCGCAGAGAAACGTGGGCCAAAGATGCGACCCGATGACCTGTCGCCCGCACGGAGAAGCCGTGCGGGTGCGCAAGCATTGGCCGGGTTCGGCTGAAGGCACATCCAGTGCCGCAGCCGAAGCCACGCGATCCCTCGCGTGGCCCGCAAGCGGCTTGTCCGTCCAGTACTTGCCGACAGGAAACGGGCGGGTGGGTCAAAAGCACAGCGCAGCTGCGCTGAGCCGCTTTTTCTTTTGACCTGTCTCCCGTTTCGGGGAGGCGAGCTGGCGCAGAAAAGGCCCGTAGGGTGGCCCGAATGGATTCGGGCCAGTTTGGCGTCTGTGCAGGGACGCACGGTCGACAAACCCCGGAGCCAGCTCGCGTAGTCGTGCGGCTTCATCGCACGACCGACCCGTCAAGGGCGCATCTTTTGGTTACTTTTCTGTGCGAGCAGAAAAGTGACTCGCTCGCCGGCAGGCGAGAGAAACGCTTGACCAGTCTGGCCTTAGCCATACGAAAGAGAGCGAGCGGCAAAAGCCAAGTCAAAATGGATCCCCGCGTCCGCGAGACTGCGAAGGCAGGATGCCGGAGCGAACATCCGTGTTGCGGATGGCCCGAAGGACGCGAGAAGGACTTCGCGCGTCATGACGAGGTGAGCGGTGTCACCAGCCGAACAGCAGAAAAAGAAGCGCCATCGCGGCGCCAGAGCAGGAAAACTAGCCGGGCAGGGGATGCACCGCTCCGCACTGCGGACAAGTTCGCGCTTCAAGTGAGTTGTGGAAGCGTTCGAAGACGGGTGGAAGGTCGGACTCGATGCTATGGAGGGTGAAGAACTCTTCGTAGAGTTTGGTATTGCAATCCTGGCAGTACCAGCTAAGTCCGTCCTTCTCGTCCGCCAAGCGGCGGCGCTCGATGACGAGGCCGATGGAGTTGGCGGAGCGCTGTGGTGAATGCGGGACGTTGGGGGGAAGGTAGAAGATTTCGCCGGCGCGGATCGGGATGTCGCGTGCCTTTCCATCTTCCTGGACCTTCAGCACCATCTCGCCTTCCAGTTGGTGGAAGAACTCGGGGCCTTCGTCGTGGTGGTAGTCGCTGCGCGAGTTGGGGCCGCCGACGATCATGATGATGAAGTCGCCGTCGACGATGCACTTGTTGCCGACAGGCGGTTTCAGGAGGTGGCGGTGTTCGTCGATCCAACAATGAAGGTTGAATGGTGCGGACAGCATGTCGTAGGTCCTTGAGTATCCGATCACCACGCCGAACGATCGCGATGATCGCGCGGCTGGGCCACGGCGATGCATTTGAGCTCGATCGCTATCGGTGTCGGCAGGGCAGTGATGCCCAGCGTGGTGCGGCATGGTGCGGTCGCCGCGTCTGGAAAGTGCTCGGCCCAGATGCGGTTGTAAGTGGAGAAGTCGCGTTCCATGTCGGTGAGATAGACCGTGACATCGACCAAGTCGGTCCAGCCGGCGTCGCTGGCCTCGAGTACGGCGCGAACATTGGCGAAAACCTGTTCACATTGCGCAGCGATGTCGTACTCAGCCAGCAAGCCGTTGTCGTCGTTGACGTTGCCGGGAATTGCGTTGCTACCCGGTGTGCGTGGTCCGATTCCCGACAGAAACAGCAGGTCGCCGACACGGCGTGCGTGCGGATAACTGCCGACCGCGGCTGGTGCATTTCCGGTCGTGTAGACGGGGCGGATATCGGTCATGGTGCGGAGCCTCCTGTGTTGCCGACGCTCACGTTGCGACGCGTCAGAATGCGATCGTCCTTGTCTTTCGCCACCAGCCGGTATTCGCCCGGTCGCAGCCACAGCGTGCGCAGCGGCAGCGTAGACGTACTCTCGTTCAGTGAGTCTTTGACGGTCTCGAAATTTCCACCTATGGAAACCACGGCTCGATCAGCGGGGATAGCGCTGTCGTCTTCATCCTTGTAGCGGGCTTCGACCAGGCAAGGGTAGTTCAGATTGCAGAGCGCACCTGAGACTTGGTACGGCACGCGCAGGCCGCCCAAGGCGAGCCAGGTTGGCCGCTCGCGCTCGTAGACTTCAGGAGGAAATACCACGCTGGCGTCGTAACCGGTTTTTTTCAGAGACCACGGCATGCTTTCGGCATCCACGTAAATCACGGGAACCTTTGGTGTCGAGGTCGCCATGATCGACCTGTAGTAGGGATGGTCGCTGCCGGGTTTGAGGTGCGGAACCATCATCGTCTGATCGATACTGACCGGTTCAATGCCTGACAGTCTCTGGAAATGCTGTGCCATCGACTTGCCGCCAAGATACGTCCCCGCTTTCTGGATATGTGCGAAACCGGCGTTGACGACAATGCGTGCCTTGGGATCCTTCTTCAGCGTTGCAGCGATCAGGTTGCGTGCCTGTTCCAGCTCGCGTTCGTTGCCGGTGGCGTTCGACGTGGCTTCGTATGGCACCACCTTGAAACCCAGCTTCAGCGCGGTGCGCACCATTTCGGCGTAGATCGGTTCTTCGGTGTAGAAACCGCTCGATGAATCGGGGAATCCGCGTTTGGCGAGATCCTTGTCGGTGTCATAAAGGGTTTCGGCTGCAAAGGTATCGAAGCCTTCTGCACGCAACTTTTCCAGCACCTGCACGGTGACCGTGCGCGTCAATGCATTGCTGTGCGATTCGTTGAGGAATATCGCCTGCCGACTCTTCGCCAGCCGAGCGATCACATCAACAGCAGGCTCCGCGTGAAATCCGCCTTTCAACGGCGATTCGTTGTCGTCGACCGCTGCCTGGTTGGCGATGGAAAACGTGGCCCGCGCACCGTTGTAGTCGCCCACCCAGGTCTGATACCAACTGACGTATTGGTTGAAGATGACGCGGAATGGATAGTCGTTGGCGGTGGAATAGGTGTCGCGCATGTACAGAAATTGCGCGAGCAAACCCTTGCGCTTTGTGGCCTCGGCCATGATGCGTTCGGATTTCACGACGGCGGCGCGCTGTTGCGAGATGTTGTAGTTGGACGCGGTTTCTTCCTGGGCAAAGGCGGGAAGTGCGAATGCCATTCCGACGACGACGGCGAGAAAACGGCGAGAGACGAACATGATGCCTCCTTGGTTCAGCGATGCGCCTGATCGAATTGGCTAGGGCGCGGAAAGATTCCTGATTGCCCGATCATACTGACTCGGCGCGTCATCGATGTTGTCGGCATCCATGCCGATGTCGCGAACCCGACCATCGCGCAGGCCGTAGCACCATGCATGCACCGTGAGCGGCTGGCCGCGCATCCAGGCATCGCGGATCACCGTGGTCTGGCAGACGTTGCTGGCTTGTTCGATCGCGTTCAATTCGCAAAGCCGATCCAAGCGCTCTGCGGGGGCGAGTGCGTCGATCATCGACGCGTGTTTATGGCGCACGTCGCGGACGTGTTGCAGCCAGTTGTCCACCAAGCCATAGCGACGATCTTCAAGCACGGTCTGCACGCCACCACATCCGTAGTGGCCGACCACAATGATGTGCTCGATCTTGAGCACATCGACTGCAAACTGGATCACGCTGAGGCAATTGAGATCGCTGGGCGAGACGACATTGGCGACGTTGCGGTGCACGAACACCTCGCCGGGTGCCACGTCGATAACCTGGTTGGCTGGCACGCGCGAATCGGAGCAGCCAATCCACAGGTATTTCGGTGCCTGCTGTTGCGACAAACGCAGGAAGAATTCGGGATCGTCGGCGTTGATACGTCTGGACCAGGCGTTATTGCGGTCGAGCAGATCGTCGAGTCGGGACATGGTCTGAGCTTGGAAAGGCGGGATCTCAGCTTATCAGCCGTCGGTTGCGATGCAGACGTTGCGTGACTCGGTGAAAAAGCGCAGCGCATCGACGCCGCCTTCGCGACCAACGCCGGACTGTTTCATCCCACCGAACGGAGTACGCAAGTCGCGCAGCAACCAGCAATTGATCCAGACGATGCCGGACTGGACCCGGGTCGCAACGCGATGGGCGCGTCCGAGATCGCGCGTCCAGACCGATGTCGCGAGCCCGTAGCGACTGTCGTTCGCAATTGCGATGGCGTCGGCTTCGTCATCGAACGGAATCAGAGTGACAACCGGCCCGAAGATTTCATCCTGATTGGTCGCGCAGTTCGATGGCAGGCCAGCGATCACCGTTGGCTGCACGAACCAGCCATTGGCGCAGCGGGCGTCGACTTTGGCGATGTCGCCGCCGCAGAGGATATCGCCGCCTTCCTCACGTGCTGTCGCGATGCAAGCCATCACCTTGGCGTGATGCTCGGCGGAAACCAGCGCGCCGAGATCGCTAGCCGCGTCGTTCGGGTCGCCCACTCGCAAAGCACGGACACGTGCGAGGTAACGCTCGACAAAGCTCTCGTAAATCGACCGCTGTACCAGCAAGCGCGATCCGCACAGGCAAATCTCGCCCTGGTTGGCGAAGCCGGAGCGGACGATGGTGTCGAGGTTTGCATCGCCGAGGTCGGCGTCATCGAAAACAATGGCGGCGTTCTTGCCGCCCAGCTCCAGCGACAGCTTCTTGAACGTCGGTGCCGCGCTGGCGGCGATGCGTGCACCGGTGCGCGTGCTGCCGGTAAACGAGATTGCCGAGATCGCCGGATGATCGACAATCGCCTGTCCAACCCGATCACCACGACCTTGCACGATATTGAGCACGCCCGCCGGAAAGCCGACGTCAATCGCCAGTTCGCCGAGCCGTGCCGCCGTGCAGGGCGTGATTTCCGATGGCTTGGCGATGACGCAATTGCCAGTTGCCAGCGCCGGCGCGATTTTCCAGGTGAACAGGTACAGCGGAAGATTCCACGGGCTGATGCAGCCGACCACGCCCAGCGGTTGGCGCAGCGTGTAGTTGATCGATTGCCCGGCGTTGACATGCGCCTCGCTGGACCAGCCGGTCATCATTTCGGCGAAGAAGCGCAGGTTGGCGACGGCCCGTGGAATGTCCATGCGCGCTGCCAATGCCACCGGCTTGCCACTGTCGCGCGATTCGAGTTGCGCCAGGGAATCCAATTCCGCAGATATGCGATCAGCCAGCAACTGCATCAACCGGCAACGTTGTTCCGTCGGCATCGCGGCCCACGCAGGAGCTGCGCGTTGCGCCGCCAGCACCGCCGCATCGATATCGGATCTATCGGAGTCGGCGCACTGCGCGAACACGGCGCCGGTCGCGGGCTCGAATACATCCAACCATTCTCCGCCATGCGCAGGAACCATCTGGCCGTCGATGAGATTAAGAATTCGAAGTGGCTCCTTCATCGTCCAAGCATAGCGCGTCGTGATTCTTTGACCGAAACAATCCGGGTCTCCGCGCCGACCTTCAATCTCGTCATTGACCAGCTCCGCTGTTGTAGAGCGCTTCTGCGTAGGCACACTGCTGTCCGGAATAAACTGACCGCGTTCGGGGAACCCGTTGCGGCGATTGGTCTGCGTCGCTTTTAGGGAACGGGCGGCTCAAACTTTCGAGGGCGGCATCTTTCTGCTTTTCGTTTCCCCGGCGCAGGCCGGGGTCCAGTGGGTAGATGCTGTTGGCAATCGTCGTCTCGTCTGATGCGGTGCTATCTCGACAGCCCAAAAGAGCGCCAGAAGCCGTCGTTCACTGGACCCCGGCCTGCGCCGGGGAAACGAATAGCTTTGGGAGCGCGTGCCTCAGCGGAGGTGCCGACGACGTGTTGCGCGGGTAAGGGAAATTATTCCGGACAGCAGTGTGCGTAGGCAGGAATCCATTTTGATCGTCGTCAAGTCGCCGTGAGAGCAGAAGAATCAGCATGGAGATCTGCCTTCGCAGAATGACGAGGATGTTGCTGAATCGCCAACCCGCAGCCACAAAAAAACCGGCTTGCGCCGGTCTTTTTGATTGATGCGGTTGAAGCTCAGCCGAGCGCGCGGATGTGCGCAGTCATGCGGCTCTTGTGGCGGGCAGCCTTGTTCTGGTGGATCAGGCCGCGTGCGGCGTAGCGATCCATAACTGGCGCGGCCTCGGCGTACGCCGCTTCGGCTGCGGACTTGTCCTTGGCTTCGATGGCCTTCAGGACCTTCTTCATCGAGGTACGCACCATCGAGCGTGCGCTGGCGTTGCGCTGGCGGGCAGCTTCAGACTGCTTGGCGCGCTTCTTGGCGGATTTGATATTGGCCACGGGTAAAACTCCAGAATGTTTGGGTCAGGGCGAAAATTGACTGCGAATTATGCGGTTCGCGGTGGATTGGGTCAACAAAAAAGCGGCTGTTACTTGAGTTTGCGCGTGAAGTCTGACCATGCAGTCTTGACTGCGCCCGCGTCACGCCATGCCAGTGCCAGCACGCATCGGGCATGATACGCGGCACTTTTCGCAAGGACTTTCCGCCGCATGCCCGCGCTGCTTCAATCGCCCAAGGCCCACTAATGCAGCGCAGCCTGTTGCGATCCATGCTCAGTTTCACCAGCGGCACCTTCGTGTCGCGCGTGCTTGGCCTGGTCCGCGAGATCGTCATCGCCAGCGTGTTCGGTGCCAACGCAGCGACCGACGCGTTCCTGATCGCCTTCCGAATCCCCAACTTCATGCGGCGATTGTTCGCGGAAGGCTCATTCTCGATGGCCTTTGTGCCGGTGCTGACCGAGTACAAGGAAAACCACGACCACGCCGCGATGAAGGAACTGGTCGCGCGCACCGCAGGCACGCTGGGTGCCGCGTTGCTGGTCGTAACCGCGCTGGGCATGATTTTCGCCAATGTCGTCGTCGGCGGCTTCGCGCCCGGTGCGCTCGACGAGCCGGGCAAATTCGCCCTCACCACCGACCTGTTGCGGCTGACTTTTCCGTTCCTCTTGTTCGTCTCGTTGACTGCGCTTTCCGGTGGAGTGCTCAACAGTTTCAACAAGTTCGGTCTCGCAGCAGTCACGCCGGTCATCCTCAATGTCTGCATGATCGCTGGTGCGCTGTTGTTGGCGCCTCGCCTTGAAGTACCGATCATGGCGCTGGGCTGGGCCGTGCTCGCGGCCGGCGTCCTGCAACTGCTGGTGCAGTTGCCGGCTCTGCGCAAGTTGGACATGCTGGTCTGGCCGAGTTGGGGTTGGGCGCATGCCGGCGTGCGCCGCATTCTCAAATTGATGATCCCGACCTTGTTTGGTTCGTCGGTGGCGCAGGTCAACCTGTTGCTGGACACCTTGCTGGCCTCGTTCCTGATTGTCGGTTCGCAGACCTGGCTGGGCTACACCGATCGATTGCTCGAATTTCCACTCGGCTTGTTCGGTGTCGCGCTCGGCACGGTCATCCTGCCGACCTTGAGCAAGCACCATGTCAGCGCCGACCCGACCGGTTTCTCGCGCGCCCTGGACTGGGGTCTGCGGCTGACCCTGTTGATCGCGGTTCCGGCGATGCTGGCACTGGTCCTGCTGGCGACACCAATGCTGGCGACCTTGTTCCTGCATGGCCGCTTCACCGCTCACGACGTCCAGATGTCGGCCTGGTCGCTGGCTGCACTCAGCTTCGGCTTGCCAGCATTTGCACTGGTGAAAACGCTGGCACCAGCGTTCTATTCGCGTCAGGACACGAAAACGCCCGTGCGCGCCGGCATCACTGCTATGGCGGCGGCGATGATCCTCAACTTCCTGTTCATTGGCATTTTGTTCTGGCTCTGGCATCGTCCCGAACAGCTCGACGGAGGCTTCATCTCGGCCTTGGCGAAAATTCCGGGCCTGCACGTCGGACTTGGCCTTGCCAGCGCCTGCGCGAGCTATCTCAACGTGTTCCTGCTCTGGCGCGCACTGCGTCGTGATGGCGTCTATCAGCCGCAGCCCGGCTGGGCGCGGCACTGGATGCGGTTGGGTGCAGCCTGTTTGGCAATGGTCGTCGTCCTGTTGGTCGGGCTGTGGTTCTGGAACGACTGGACGGCGTGGCCTGCTGCCACGCGAATCCTGCGTCTGGCGATCCTGATGGCCGCTGGCGGCGGCAGTTTCCTGGCGACGCTGTTCGTCTGCGGTTTTCGCCTGAGCGACCTTCGAAACGCCTGATCGGGTGGCCCCGTGTCGCGTTGTGCAGTGCGGTATAGCCGTTATACTTCGGCCATGATCCGGTTTTCGCGTGATATCCGCCGTCCCGCCGGGGCGTTGCGGGACAGTGTGGTTTGCATTGGGGCGTTCGACGGGGTCCATCTTGGACATCGCGCGCTGCTTGATCGCGTGCGCGAACGCGCGAGCGGGCAGGGCCTGCGTAGCGTGGCGGTCAGTTTCGAACCGATTCCGCGCGAATACTTTGCTCGTAGCTCGCCTTTGCTGCGACTCACCAGCGCCCGCGACAAGATCGAGCGCATTGCCGAAGCCGGCATCGACGAGTTGCTCAGCCTGCGCTTCAACGCGCAGTTCGCGGCGATGAGCCCGGAAGACTTTGTCGAGACGATTCTTGTAGAGCAACTGGCTGCGCGCGAAGTGTGGGTCGGTGCTGACTTCCGTTTCGGTCGCGCCCGCGTCGGCGATGTCGACATGTTGCGTTCCATGGGCGAACAACTGGGTTTCAGCGTCAATGTGTTTGGCGACTTTGAAGTCGAAGGCCAACGCGTGTGCAGCAGTGAAATTCGTCGCTTGCTGGCGCTCGGAAAATTTGACGATGCAGCCACTTTGCTGGGTCGACGTTTCATGATTGGTGGGCATGTCGTGCATGGTCGCAAGCTGGGTCGCGAGCTGGGCTATCCAACCGCCAACGTGCGACTGGGTCGACGTCTTTCGCCGGTCAATGGCATCTTCGCGGTGTGGGTGCATGGCGTTGGCGAGCAACCGATGCCCGGCGTCGCCAGCCTCGGCGTGCGACCGACGGTGGATGGCGTCGAGCCGCTGCTGGAAGCGCATGTATTCGATTTCGATGGCGACCTCTATGGGCGCCATATCGATGTTGATTTCGTCGCCAAGCTGCGCGACGAAGTGAAGTTCGACGGGCTCGATGCGCTGGTCGTGCAGATGGACGTCGATGCTGCACAGGCGCGACGCGTTGTTGGGATCGCCGCTGCCGGCGCATCGCGAATTAGCGCGACGAAGCGGGTTGCTGGCTGATCCGCTTCGTCGAAACTCGCGCAGAAAATTCTTACCGGTCGCACTGCGATCAATCCAATAGATCAACGTTGTCCCGTCACTGGAGCCTGCATGGAACTGCCGGCAAGCTGGCGGTCGATAGCGTCACCACGCCAATCGAGAATGCCGTGAGCAAGGATTACAAGAACACCATCAACCTGCCGAACACCGACTTCGCGATGAAGGCGGATTTGGCCAAGCGCGAACCGGCGATGCTGGCCGACTGGGAAGCCGCGCAACGCTACCAGCAGATCCAGCAGCACGTGGCCGGTCGCGACAAGGTTTTCATCCTTCATGACGGCCCCCCGTACGCCAACGGTGCGATCCATATTGGCCACGCGGTCAACAAGGTGCTGAAGGACATCGTGGTCAAGTCCAAGTTGCTGTCCGGCTATCGCGCACCGTACGTACCGGGTTGGGATTGCCATGGACTGCCGATCGAGATTGCTGTCGAGAAAGAAGTCGGCAAGGTTGGCCAGAAGGTCGATGCGGCAGAATTCCGGCAGAAATGTCGCGACTACGCGACGGCACAGATTGACCAGCAGCGCAGCGACTTCAAGCGGCTTGGCATCCTCGGCGATTGGGAGAATCCCTACCGCACGATGGACGCCAGCTTCGAGGCGAACATGCTGCGCGCGTTGGCGAAGATCGTAGAGAACGGCCACGTCACCCGTGGCTTCAAGCCGGTGCACTGGTGCTTCGATTGTGGATCGGCATTGGCGGAAGCCGAGATCGAATATCAGGACAAGGTGTCGCTGGCAGTTGATGTGGCCTACGACGCGGTCGATCCGCAAGTATTCGCCGAAAAATTTGGCGTGATCGTTGATGACGACACCATCGTTGCCGTGCCGATCTGGACGACGACGCCTTGGACGCTGCCTGCCAGTTTGGCCGTTTCGCTGGGGCCTGATCTTGACTACGTGCTGGTCGAAGGACCGCCTCGTGAAGGTAAGCGACTGCTGTTGGTTGTCGCCGAAAGCTTGGCTGACAAAGTGCTTGCGCGTTATGGCGTCGAAGAGATGGTGGTGCTCGGTCGCGCGAAGGGCTCGGCTTTGCCTTCTCTTCTCCCCTCGGGAGAAGGTGGCCGGAGGCCGGATGAGGGTTCGGGCGAAGTGGTAAGCAACAGCGCTTCCGGACCCTCACCCCAACCCCTATCCCGAGGGGAGAGGGATTCCATGAGTGCCCAGCGTCTCAGTGATGGAGAAGGTAATTCTACGATGTTGCGTCATCCGTTTTACGACCGCGAGATTCCATTGCTGCTCGGCGATCATGTCACTGCCGACGAGGGCACCGGCGCGGTGCATACCGCACCCGGCCATGGCGCCGAAGACTTCGCGGTCTGCAAACAGTACGGACTGATCGACAAATACGACGCCGCAGTGCTTAACCCGGTCGGTGGCAATGGTGTGTATCTGCCGGGCACGCCGATTGTCGAAGGCCAGTTCATCTGGAAAGCGAATGTCGCGCTGGTTGATGTTGTGCGCGATGCCAATCGCCTGCTCGCGTTCGCGAAGTTCGAGCACAGCTATCCGCATTGCTGGCGACACAAGTCGCCGGTGGCATTTCGGGCGACGCCGCAGTGGTTTATCAGCATGGACAAGCAAGGCTTGCGCGCCGATGCGCTGGCTGCGATCAAGACCGTGCGCTGGATTCCCGCCTGGGGTGAAGAACGCATCACCGGCATGATTGCCGGCCGTCCGGACTGGTGCATCTCTCGCCAGCGCACCTGGGGCGTGCCGATCGCGATGTTCGTCGACAAGGTCAGCCAGTTGCCGCATCCGCGCAGCGTCGAGTTGTTCGAACAGATCGCGCAGCGCGTCGAGAAAGGCGGCATCGATGCCTGGGCTGCGCTGGACCCGGCCGAATTGCTCGGTGACGAAGCCGATCAGTACGAAAAAGTCAGCGACGTGCTCGACGTCTGGTTCGATTCGGGCACCACCCATTACTGTGTGATCGCCGCGCGCCCGGAACTGCATGCCAACGGCGCTGGCGAATACAAGGTGATGTATCTGGAAGGCTCGGACCAGCATCGCGGCTGGTTCCATTCCTCGCTGCTCACCTCGAACGCGATGAATCGCCACGCGCCGTATGACGAGGTGCTGACGCATGGCTTCGCGGTCGACCAGAACGGTCGCAAGATGTCGAAATCACTCGGCAATGTGGTCGCGCCGCAGAAGGTGGTCGATACGCTCGGCGCCGACGTGCTGCGGCTGTGGGTCGCGTCGACCGACTACCGCAATGAGATGACGGTGTCGGACGAAATCCTCAAGCGCGTTTCCGATTCGTATCGACGCATCCGCAACACGGCGCGCTTCCTGCTAGGCAATCTCGATGGTTTCGATCCGGGCCGGCATTTGTTGTTCCCCGATCAGTGCCTGGAGCTGGACCAGTGGGCCTTGCAGCAGGCGCATGACGTCAACACGGCGGTGCTTGCCGCGTATGCGCGCTACGACTTTCCCGAGATCGTCCAGCGCATCCAGAATTTCTGCACCAACGAGATGGGATCGCAGTACCTGGACATCACCAAGGACCGCCTCTACACGATGCCGACCGACAGCCTCGG
>JBATAQ010000015.1:0-4311 GCA_049661925.1 Dokdonella sp. | reverse complement strand
TGGGCGATCACCGCCAGTTCGCATTGCGCTCCCAGAACGCAACGCTGCGACGATAGGCGGCGGGGTCTAGCGGGACGCCGGAACCACCTTCATCCACGCCGAGCGCATTGCGCATCATCGTGATCGGGGCCATTGGGACTTCTTCGGGCGTCACCGTGTACAGACATCCGACGATGCCCCAGTCGGCGTCGATCGGCGCATTCTCTTTCGCGAGCTGCTCACGGCTGTAGAGGATGACGACGAGGTATTCGGCAACGGGCACATCGACGCCTTCGAACCATCGCACCAGCACCGGCAGCTCGTCGCTGTTGCGTGCCTCGTAGGCGGAGCGCAACTGGGGGCGGTTGGCGTCGGTGATCGGCACAGTCAAGCAGCGCGTCGAGGTCCAGTTGCGATGGACATGCAGCTTGCAGAATGTCGCGTAGCCATCGAGGACCGCCTCGGGGGGTTCGTCATTGATACGCTGTTCGAACTCCTCAGGCGTGCAGTCCTGGATGGTGTTGGCGCGTGATTCGCGAGGGAACAGGCGAGGTTTCGCAAATTCGGTGAGGACGATGGACATGGCGGGGCCCGCTCAAAGGTTGGCGCTAGTCTGCCGCATCTATCGCTTCATCGCGAACAAGCGATATATACTCGGGGCCACCACAACCGGGAGCCTGCATGACCGCGATCAGCTTCGAGTTTTTTCCGCCGAAGACCGACGAACAACGTAGCGGCCTTGCGGCGGCGGTGTCGAAGTTGAAGGCGCGCGATCCGGAATACGTGTCGATGACGTTTGGCGCGGGCGGTTCCACCTTGAGCCACACCGTCGAAGCCGTTCGCGAACTGCGCCAGCGTTATGGACTTGACGCCGCGCCGCACCTTTCCTGCATGGGTGGCAGCCGCGAGGATATACGCGCCCTGCTCAAGAAATACGTCGACCTCGATCTGCATCGCATCGTCGCCTTGCGCGGCGATCTGCCATCGGGCATGGCCAGCATCGGCGACTTCCGCTATGCCAGCGAACTGGTCGCGTTCATCCGTGCCGAGACCGGTGATCGATTCCATATCGAAGTGGCGTGTTATCCGGAAGTACATCCGCAATCGGACAACGCGCATTCGGACATCGCCAACTTCAAGCGAAAGATCGATGCCGGCGCGAACGGCGCGATCACCCAGTATTTCTACAACGCGGATGGCTACTTTCGTTTCGTCGATGCGGCGCGCAAAGCGGGAGTAACGGTGCCGATCGTTCCGGGCATCATGCCGATCGCGAATTTCAGCCAGTTGCGCCGATTTTCCGAAATGTGTGGTGCGGAAATCCCGCGCTGGATGCAGAAGAACCTGATCGCGATGGGCGACGATGCAGATGCGATCCGCGAGTTCAGTAGCGACGTGGTTGCAGACTTGTGTCGACGCCTTGTTGCAGGCGGCGCACCGGGCCTGCACTTCTATACGTTGAATCGCTCGCGTCCGACACTGACGGTACTCGATCGCCTGTAGTCACTTCGCTGGCTCGGGTTTTTCCTGCGCTGCATCGCCGTCCATGTGAGCGGGCGCGGCGAGCAGATACGGACTGAAGTGATCTGGCACCAGTGCGACCTGATCTTGTTCGTCGATGCGCACGTATCGATCACCGTTGATGCTGTCGAACGCGCCGAACGCGATGCGTGTCCCGTCCAGTGTCAGCGTCGCTTGCGCGGGTTCGAGTCCAAGCTTTGCCAAGCTCAGCCCAGCCAGGCTTTTTCGACTACGCACGACGGCGTTCGCAATTGCAGTCAGGTTCCCCACCCGCTCGACATCCGCACGTCGACTGTCGGGCTCGCGCATCCACCAGATACCATCGATACGTTCGTATCGTTGCCGCACGCAGGACGAGCACTCCAGTTGCACATGCTGAATTTCCGATGGCACCAGCGCCGTCAACGGTGCCGGCCATTGCGCTTTTTCGTGACGAATCTGGATCAAGACAGCCGCGCCCAGAAGAAGCGCGACGACGAACGCGAATAACAGGTGCCGCTGCTGGCGTCGCATCAATGCCTGCGCCGGCGCCAGCGAATCAAGAGTCCGCTGGCGATCAGCAGACCCGGCAGCAGCACCAACGCGAACAAGCCGATCACGTTCAGCGCCGTTTGCGACAGGCTCAGGGTACGATCCGGCGCGCTGCGTTCGGGTATGTCGATCAGCGTGTCGTCCTGCAACAGCCAGTTGAAAACGCGCGATCCGAACTCGCGATTACCGGCGTTGCCGAGATAGGTGTTCGACAGGAAATCGCCATCGCCGATGACGACGACGCGCTGCTCGCTACGCCCGGGGCTGGGCGAGGAACGGGTCAACGCGAAGCCGATATCGAGTGGCCCCGGAACTTCACCGGCATTGATGTTCTGGCTGATGTCGGCCGGCGCATCGCCGGTCTTCGGCATCGCTCCGGTTTCGTTCCACGATTGTGCGGATGACTTGAGGATGGCTTCGAGTTTCCACTGCGGATCAGGCGTTGCCGCCAAGGCGACCGCTTGCGGAAACAGCGTGGTCAGGCCGAAGTCGTTGTTGATCGTCTGTTTCGGGTACTGGCTGATCGCGACGAAACTGGGATCGCCCAATCCAAACGCCTGGCCACTGCCATCGACGACGCGTCCCGGCAATGCGCGCAGCGAAAGGGCTGCCGCCAGCGCGCCCAGCCCGACGTCTTCGCCGGGTTCGGTCAGCCACAACAAATGGCCGCCGCGATCGATGAAGTCGACCAGTTCGGCAACAACGTTATCGGCGAGCTTGATCTGCGGATTGGCGACGACCATCAAATCGATGTTGTCGGGAATCTTGCCGATCGCGGCGAGTGCCAGCGGCACCGTGCGGATGTCCTGCCCGCCCAGCGCCATCGCAAACTGGCCGAGATCGGCATTCGCCTTGCCGAGCGGATGGCGCTCGCCGTCGCCGTCGAGAAAGCCGACGACGCGCTCGCGCGCCCGCGACAGGCGTAGCAGCGATTTGGTGAATTCGGTTTCGCTCAAGACCACCAGTCGTTCGCTGCGACCGCGATAGCTCAGCTGTAGTTCGCCGTCGATGCGGATGCCGGCATCGCGCATCGCCTCCGGGTCGCTGTCCGGGTCGACGAAGCGCAAGGTAATGTCCGGCTTTTGATGCTGGTAGCGCTCGATGAAATCGGCGACCACATCGCGCAGGCCGCCTTCGGGTCGCGCGTAGCTGGTCACGTCGACAGGATCGGTCAAGGTGTCGAGCAGTTTGGTCGTCGACTCGCTGAGGCTGGCGCGGTTGCCGGCGCTCCAATCGCCCTCGACGCGATAGCGCGTGCTGAGAAACGCCACGCAGGTCGCCGCTGCGATGACCAGAAAAACGATGATTGCGCGCGCGAACCGGCCCATCAGGCGACGCGCCTCAATCCAGCGACGCGCAGCGTTGCAACGAACAGCGCCAAAGCCGTCAGCAGGACGAAATAGATCACGTCAAGGCTGGACACGATGCCGCGCAGGAAGGGCTCGAAGTGGGTCGGCAGGGCCAGATAATTGATTGCACTGCGGTCGACACCCTCAAGCCGCGCGCCGAGATCAATGATGCCGAGCAGCGCCGAAACAACGAAGGCCAGCGCGGCAGCAAGCGCAGGTTGTGCCGTGAACGCCGAACTGGCGATACCGATGGCCGTCACGGCGGCGGCATACATTGCGAGACCGATCATCGCAGCCAGCAGTTGACCGGTATCGATGGCCGTTCCCATTCGCAACGACAGTGGCAGCAAAGCAACCAACACGATCATCACCAGCACAATGGCCCAGCAGGCGAGAAATTTTCCAATGACGATGCGGGCGTCGCCGATTCCTGCGGCCAGCAGCAACACCAGACTTTGATCACGCCGCTCGCCGGCGAAGCTGCGCATGGTCAGTAGCGGTATCATCACAAGCAACACGGTTGCCAGACTGCGCAACAGTGGAATCGCGACCAGATCGGTAACGCCCGGTGCATTCGGCATGGCACCCAAACGCGGACTGACTTGCAGGTATGCGCCGACGGCGAGCAGGAATTGCCAAGCCATCAAGGCCACCAACACGGCTGCGAGTATCCACACGAAAGGCTGCACCCACTGGCGCCGCAGTTCGTGCATGGCGACCAGAAGAGTGGTCATGCTGCTTCATCCAACGCCGGGCTCAAGGCGATGTCGAGGAAGATCGCGTCGAGTGCGGCGTGGTCGGGCCGCAATTCGGTCATGCCCCAGCCGCGCGTCACGATGGCACTGGCCAGCGCGGCCAGGTCGGCGTTGGGTGAAAGTTGAACGCGCCAGTGTCGACCGGATGCCGGTTCCGCAGCGACAACTTCAGGCAG
>JBATAQ010000014.1:0-4556 GCA_049661925.1 Dokdonella sp. | reverse complement strand
GCGATACGCGCGACGGCATTCCAGTGAGCGGATCAGTTCGCTGCGCCGATGACCCGATTCAAGCGGCGGATGAACGCAGCAGGATCGTCCAGCGTCGCTCCTTCCGCCAGTTGTGCCTCCTCGAACAACAGCATGCCCAGGTCAGCCGCGCGGTCGCCGTCTGCTTCGGCGTCGAAGCGTTTCAGCAACGGATGTTCCGGATTGATTTCAAGCAAGGACTTGCTGGCTGGGACTTCGTGGCCGGCTTCGCGCATCAGGCGCTGCATGTGCAGAGCCATGTCATATTCCTCCAGCACCAGGCACGACGGCGATTCGGTCAGCCGGTGACTGACCTTCACGTCGCGCACACGATCACCGAGCACGCCCTTGAGCTTTTCGACGACGCCGGCAGCGGCTTCCTCGACCTGCTCGCGCTTTTCCTTTTCGCCACTGTCCAGCGCATCGAGATCGAGTTCGCCCTTGGCGACGTTGCGCAGTTTCTTGCCAGCGTACTCGGACAGGTACCCGACCATCCACTCGTCGATGCGATCAAACATCAACAGCACTTCGATATCACGCGCCTTCAGACTTTCGATCTGCGGACTGCCGTTCGCAGCGGCGTAGGATTCGGCGGTCACGTACCAGATCACGTCCTGGCCGGCCTGCATGCGACCGACATAGTCGTCCAGCGCCACATTCTTTTCTGCGCCATCGCCCTTGGTCGATGCGAAGCGCAGCAGCTTGGCGATGCGCTCGCGATTGGCGCCGTCTTCGGCAATGCCCTCCTTCAGCGTGTTGCCAAACTCGCGAATGAAACCAGCGAATTTCTCCGGCTCGTCCTTGGCCATTTTTTCCAGCATGTCGAGCACGCGCTTCACGCAAGCGCCACGAATCTGGCTGACCAGCTTGTTGTTCTGAAGCAGTTCGCGGCTGACGTTGAGCGGCAGATCATCGGAATCGACGATGCCGCGCACGAAGCGCAGGTAGGACGGCAGCAACTGTTCGCTGGCGTCCATGATGAAGACGCGACGCACGTAGAGCTTGAGCCCCTTGCGCTCCTCGCGACCGCTGAACATCGCGTCGAACGGCTGCTTGCTTGGCACGTACAACAGCAAGGTGTAACCCTGCGTGCCTTCGACGCGATTGTGGGTCCACGCAGCCGCGTCGTTGAAGTCGTGCGAGATCGACTTGTAGAACGCTTGGTAATCCTCGTCGCTGATGTCGGTCTTGGGGCGAGTCCAAAGCGCCATCGCGTCGTTGACGGTTTCGAACTCGGCGGTAGG
This sequence comes from Dokdonella sp., assembly GCA_049661925.1. Lineage (GTDB taxonomy): Bacteria > Pseudomonadota > Gammaproteobacteria > Xanthomonadales > Rhodanobacteraceae > Dokdonella. The sequence continues at coordinate 3,294 of JBATAQ010000014.1, read as the reverse complement.
CTTGCCATCTTCCTGCTTGGGCACGCGTACCGGGAAAGCGATGTGCTCGGAGTAGCGGCCAATCAATTCGCGCAGCTTCCAGCCGCTGAGGAACTCGTCTTCCCCTTCCTTCAAGTGCAGCGTGATCGCCGTTCCGCGCTCGGCGACATCGACGGTTTCGATGGAATATTCGCCAGCACCGTCCGATTCCCAGCGAACGCCGCTGGATTCAGGCTCGCCAGCGCGACGGGTGACCAGCGTGACCTTGTCGGCAACGATGAAGGCGGAATAGAAACCGACGCCGAACTGGCCAATCAACTGGGTGTCTTTGCGCGCGTCACCCGACATCGCGTCGAGGAAACGCCGCGTGCCGGAGCGCGCGATCGTGCCGATATTCTCGACGACTTCGTCGTGGCTCATGCCGATGCCGTTGTCGCGCACGGTCAGGCTGCGCGCGTCGGCGTCGTAGCTGATCTGGATGCGCAGATCGTGATCGTCGGCGCTGAGCTCAGGATTGGCAATCGCTTCGAAGCGCAGCTTGTCGCAGGCATCCGATGCGTTGGAAATCAGCTCGCGCAGGAAGATTTCCTTGTGCGAATACAGCGAATGAGTGACCAGGTGCAGGACCTGGGCAACCTCGGCTTCGAACTTGCGGGTTTGCGGAGCAGCAGTCATCGTGCAATCCTTTTTTGAATCAGAGCAGTGCGGGCGAAGTGGGTTCGGCTTGGGAAGATTTCAAGTTTTCGCCGACCGCAAACAAACAAACCGGCCGCCTTGCGACGACCGGTTTGGGACGAGGAGCATCGACGCGACTCGATAACTCCAAACTGATTCTGTAGGACCAGCGTTACGCCGTCTTTGCTGCCTCTTTCTCGGCGACGCGGGCAGCTTTCTTCTTGGCGTTGACGCTCAAGTCTTCCTTGATGCGAGCCGCCTTGCCTTCAAGACCACGCAGGTAATAGAGCTTCGCGCCGCGAACCTTGCCGTGGCGCTTGACTTCGACCGAGTCGATGACGTGGCTGTGGGTCTGGAACACGCGCTCGACACCGGTGCCGTGCGACATCTTGCGAACCGTGAACGCGGAGTTGAGGCCGGCATTCTTCATTGCGATGACAACGCCTTCATAGGCCTGCACGCGCTCGCGGTTGCCTTCCTTCACCTTGACGTTGACGACGATGGTGTCGCCCGGACCAAAGTCCGGCAACGTACGCGTCATCTGGGCAGCTTCGAACTGTTGAATGATATTGGTCATGGCACTCACCGATTGGCTTTTGTTTTTGACGGGTCGGACCGATCATTGACCGTATCCGACAACCCTGTTGCCGCATCCACTTCGCGGCGAAATTCTTCGAGCAACTTTTGAGACGGCGCATCCAGCGAAACCCTCGCCAGAAGATCGGGTCGGCGCAACCAGGTGCGTCCCAGCGATTGCTTGCGGCGCCAACGCGAGATTGCCGCATGATCGCCAGACAACAGCACTGCTGGTACCGCTCCGATTGCGTGTTGCACCGGCTTGGCGTAGTGCGGGCAATCCAGCAAACCGTCCGAAAACGAATCCTGCTGCGCCGACTGCGCGTCATTCAATGCGCCTTCCTGCAACCTTCCCACCGCGTCGATGATGACCGCAGCGGCGAGTTCACCGCCGGAAAGCACGTAGTCGCCGATGGAGACCTCCTCGTCGACCCGACTTGCCAGCACGCGCTCGTCAACGCCTTCGTAGCGCCCGCAAAGCAGAATGATGTGCTCGCATGCTGCGAACTCCACCACCTTGCCCTGGGTCAGCCTGCTTCCCTGCGGGCTCGGGTAAATCACCCGGCCCGGACCCGCCGCAGTGCGCACGGCATCGAGCGCAGCACACAACGGATCAATCGTCATCACCATACCGGGTCCACCACCGCAAACACGGCCGTCAACACTGCGATGGCTGTCTGTCGCGTAGTCGCGTAGGTTCCAGACCTGCACATCCAGCAAACCGCGCTGCTGTGCCCTGCCCACCACGCCAACTGCCATCGCGGCCTGGATGAATTCTGGAAACAGCGTGATGACGTCGATGCGCACCGCACGGCTCCCAAGGTTTCGATCCAGTCAGCTTCCTGCCGGCAACTCTCTCAAAATCCAGTCTCTAGAAATCCGGGTCCCAGTCGACGGTGATCCGCTGCGCCTCGAAGTCCACGCTCTTGACGAAGTCATCGTCAATGAACGGGATCAGTCGCTCGCGGTCGCCTTGTCTTGCGACCATCACATCGTTGGCGCCGGTCGCAACCAGATGGGAAACCCGGCCCAGAGCAACGCCTTCGATGTTGACGACCTCGAGTCCTTCGAGATCGATCCAGTAATACTGTCCTGGTGCCGCTTTCGGCATTGCCGATCGCGCCACCCAGATTTCACTGCCAATCAATACTGCTGCGGCTTCGCGGTTGGCGATGCCGGGCAACTCGGCAACCATGCCTTTGCCCTGCTCGCGTCCGCGACTTCCGCTCACTTCGGTCATTCCACCTGCCGATTTGAGCTGCCAGGGTTGGTAGCTGAAAATCTGCATGCGTGGGTCCGTCCACGATTCCAGCTTGACCATTCCGCCGACGCCGGACAAGCCGACGATGCGACCCACCAGCACCTGCTTTTCGCTACCGTCACTCACCGCGAAACCTCGCGCGGGCGAGCCTCACGGTCAACCCCGATCAGGCTGCGGGTTGCTGCTGCTTGGCGGCTTCCTTGAACAGGGCGGCGACCTTGTCGGTCAACTGCGCGCCCTTGTCCATCCAGGCCTGCACGCGAGCGGTGTCCAGCTGCAAACGCACTTCCTGACCCGCGGCGATCGGGTTGAAAAAGCCGACGCGCTCGATGTTGCGACCGTCGCGGGCAGCGCGCTGATCGGCAACGATGATGTGATAGAACGGGCGCTTCTTGGCACCGCCACGCGAAAGACGAATCTTGACCATCGGTATTCTCGAGTTCTGAAGAGTGGGGCGAACGGTCACCGAATCGGGACGCGCAGCCGGCAAAAGAGCCCGCTATTCTAACGGGTTCAGCGAGAAAATAAAGACCTTTCCGGCAGTTGCAGCGTTTTCTGCTGCGTTGCGGCAGAAAGCTCGCAGAACCGGAGTAGCGATTTGCGTCAGCGAGGCCTGAAGCCGCCGGCCCCGCCGCCCATGCCCTTCATGGCACCCTGCATCTGTCGCATCAGGCCTTTCATACCGCCGCTGCCAAGTTTGGACATCATCTTTTCCATCTGCTGATATTGCTTCAGCACCCGATTGACGTCGGCCGGCTGGGTGCCCGAGCCACGCGCCACGCGGGCGCGACGCGATCCGTTGA
>JBATAQ010000013.1:0-7356 GCA_049661925.1 Dokdonella sp. | reverse complement strand
CAAGCTGCACGGTCTCATTGTCGAAAAGCGGGAGATCAAAAATGTTAGCTCTGCGGAAGACCTAGATGACAGCGAACTCGCAGATCTTGCCATGGCAGGCCGCAGAGGAACTGCTAAGGCGTCGGGCAGCACGTCGCAGTCTCATTGACTTCACTGAGTACACACTGCCCACCTATCAGCCCGCTACACATCACCGGCTGATCGCTGAAAAGCTCGAAGCCATAGAGCGGGGTGACATTGACCGGCTGATGATCAACATGCCGCCACGGCATGGGAAGTCTGAACTAGGGTCGCGACGGTTTCCGGCTTGGTTTCTAGGCCGAAACCCTAAAGCAACGGTGATGAGCGCGTCCTACAACTTGGACAAGGCTCAAGAGTTTGGTGGCGAAGTCCGCGACATTGTTCAGAGCCACGAATATTCGCGTTTGTTCCCGAACGTCGCCTTGAAAGAGGACACCAGAGCCAAGGGGTTTTGGCGCACGGAACAGGGCGGGTTCTATATCGCGGCTGGCGTCGGCACGGCCCTCACGGGGCGCGGCACGGTTGGCCCGATCGTTCTGATCGATGACCCGTTGAAGGACCGTGCCGAAGCCGACAGCGAGCGGCATAGGCAGAACGTCAAGAGCTGGTATTCGTCTGTTGTTCTGTCGCGCTTTCCCAGGGCCGTCATCGTGGTTCAGACCAGGTGGCATGAAGACGATTTGACGGGTTGGCTACTCGAAGAGCAGGCACGCGGCGGGGATGAGTGGGATATTCTTGAGCTTCCCGCCATATCGCCCGGTGGTGAGGCGCTTTGGCCTGAGTTTTACCCGATTGAGGTTCTGGAGCGGCTGAAGAAATCGACCATCCCACGGGATTGGTCAGCGCTCTACCAACAGAAGCCTACGCCGGACGAAGGCGCCTATTTCAAACGCGATTGGTTCCGCTGGTATCAGGAACGCCCGAAGCATCTGAGAATATATGGCGCATCTGACTATGCCGTGACAGACGCAGGGGGAGACTACACTGTCCACATCGTCATCGGCATTGATCCTGACGACAACATCTATGTCCTTGAACTCTGGCGGGGGCAGACAACATCGGACCAGTGGGTGCAAGCCGTCATTGATCTGATGCGCGAACACAAGCCCATGATGTGGGTCGAAGAGCAGGGTCAGATTATCAAGTCGATTGGCCCATTCCTCGAAAAGCGCATGCGGGAAGAGCGCGTTTACTGCCGGCGTGAACAGGTGGCGAGCGCAGCCGACAAGCCAACGCGAGGCCGGTCCATTCAAGCCCGCGCTGCGATGGGCAAGGTCTATCTGCCTGAGAAGGCGCCGTGGGTGAACGATTTCACCGCGGAACTGCTGATGTTCCCGGCCGGCAAGCACGATGACCAAGTTGACGCGTTCGGGCTCATTGGCCGGATGCTGGATGAGTTGATCAAGGGCTCTGTGCCAAAGCCGCGTGATGGCCAGAAACCTCGCGATGACTACCGTTCTATAAAGAGGGAAGAACAATCTTGGAGAACGCTGTAACCGTTGCGGGGCAGACCTATTCTTCCGAGGTCAAAAAGCTGCCGTCTGAAGACCTAGCAGGCAAGCGGCGCAAGTTTCTCGCCTTCGAGTCCAACAAACAGAAGGAAATGGACGAAGGCCAGGAGGCCCGCCGCTACTATCACGGCAAGCAATGGACGGATTCCGAACTCGCAACGCTGACCAAGCGCGGTCAGCCCGCAGTGACGGACAATCGCATTGCCCGCAAGGTGGATTTCCTCGTTGGTATCGAGCAGCGCATGCGCCGCGACCCAAAAGGATACGCCAGAACGCCAAAGCACGATCAACAGGCCGATATCTCATCGGCTGCGATCCGCTACGTGTGCGACGCAAACCGCTGGGAGAACACCGCGTCGAACGTATCGCATGACGGCATGGTGACGGGGTTCGGCGTGGCATGGGTTGGGATTGAGCCGCGCCGGGGCCAGCTGGACTGCATCATCAAGCACATCGATTGCGACCGGTTCTTCTACGACACGCGGTCCACAAAGCCTGACTTTTCCGACGCCCGCTATATGGGCGTGCATTTGTGGATGGATATCGATGAGGCCAAGGAAGCGTGGCCGGATCAAGAGACAGAGCTTGATAGCCTGATGAATTCTGACGGCGGCTTGACGGCGCTCAAGGCCGAAGAGGACCGCTCAACGCAGTGGAGCGACTTCGAGCACAGCCGGGTTCGCGTGGTTGAGTTCTGGGAGAAGAAGCGCGACGGCTGGCATTACTGCAAGTTCTCTGGCGACATTTACTTAGAGGGTGGTCTATCGCCCTACATCGATGAAATGGGCCAGCCCGACACGCCCTACCGTGCTTGGAGCCCGTACATAGATGAGAAGGGCGTGCGCTACGGTCTCGTTCGCAACATGAAGTCGATGCAGGACGAAATCAACCATCGTCGCTCGCGCTTCCTGTACCTGCTGAATTCGCAAAAGGTCTTTGTTCGCCGTGGCTCTGTGGATGACATTGACGGGTTCAAGAGCGAAGTCGCCAAGCCCAATGCGGTCATTGAGCACGATGGTGAGTGGGGCAAGGATACGGGGTTTGTCGATAGCTCGAAGGAATTGAGCGGACAGGCCGAATTGCTGGCGCAGGCTCAGTCGGCGCTTGAGAACCTTGGGCCTAACCCTGGCCTTATCGGCAAGGGCGGCGGTGTGGCGGATCAATCGGGCAGAGCCATTCTAGCCCAACGCGATAGCGGCATGACCGAACTGTCGCCCGTGTTTGAGCGCCTGAGAGACTGGAAGCTGCGCTGTTACAGGGCGGTTTGGAATCGGATCAAGCAGTCATGGACGGAAGAGCGGTTTATTCGAGTGACGGACGATCCGCGATCGGCACAGTTTATCGGCGTGAACCAGTACGAACAGGACCCGGAAACGGGCGAAATCCGCCTCTCGAACAACGTTGCGGAACTGGATGTTGATATCATCCTTGAGGAAGGCCCTGACACGATCACCATGTCTGAAGAGCTACTGCAGCGCCTCTCAGAGATCGCACAGGCGCCGCCACAGATGTGGTCGATCCTGATTGAGCTGTCGAACGTGCCGAACAAAGAGCGGCTGTTGGAAATGGTCAACCAAGCCATGGCCCCGCCGCCTGTTGAGCCGCCTCAGCCAGACCCGATGCAAGAGAAGGCCATAATGCTGGACCTTGCAGACAAGGCGGCAAGCGTCGAAAGCAAGAAGGCGTCTACGGCCAAGACCTATTCGGACATTGGAAACAACCGGGCCGAAGCGGCGGCAAAGCTCATCCAGGCGGAAACCGCACGTCGGCAACCGACAGAGATCGGCAACTATTATCAGCAGTAATCGGCAAACAGCGGCTGCGCTTCGCTGATCCTGCGGCTGAGTTCAAACAGCCTCACATGCTCAAGCTCTCCCCAGAGAGCAAAGATCAGAATTTCCCCGGTGTCTTCATCTGTCACGGTGTAGAGGCCGGGCTTGTACTCAGTGCGTAACTTCATGCCGCGTACTCGTGCGTTGGACTCGCTGCCCTAAGCAGCGTTTCGGCTCGTTGGGCCGTCTCTCAACGGACTTCTATCGCTCCGCCGTGGCGACACAACGGCGTTCTCGTGACCAGCAACGATATTGCGGAGGGACTACAAATGACGACCGGTAACACGGACGAACAGTCCATCATGGACAGCGTGTTCTCTAAAGGCAGCGATATGGGGGCAGACGACGCCGCCCCCGGTGTTTCGACGGAACTTCCGGCACCAGAGGCAGCGGCACCAGAGCCAACGCCCGAGGATGTTGTTCAGCCGGATGAAGTCTCCGATGACGACGAAACACCGCTTCAAGGACGCGACCCCAGGACCGGCAAGTTTGTGCCCGTAACAGAGCTTGTGGCCGAACGTAAAAAGCTGAAAGGCGAACGCGACGAACAGACCAGACTGCGCATGGAGGCTGAGGCGAACGCCAAAGCCTACAAAGAGCAGATCGACGCGATTCAGCGCCAGTCCCAACAGCCGCAACGTCAGCCTCAGCCCCAACAGCAGCAACCACAGCGCCCGGACCCATTCCTGGACCCTGAGGGACACGCCGAATTTCTACGCCAGAACTTAGAGCAACGCCTGATCGATGAGCGGGTGAACACGTCGGAAATGCTGGCACGCAGCAAGCACGGCGATAGCCTTGTCGATCAAGCCATCAAAGCCGCTCGTGATGCGGGAATAGCGCCACGCTTTCAAGAGGCGCGACATCCTGTTGAGGCGGTGGTGCAGTGGCACAAGCGCGCTCTGGCTCAGGCAGAAGTCGGTGATGATCTCGAAGCGTTCAAGAAGCGAGTTGCGGACGACGCGGTTGCCAAGGCACTCGCCAATCTAAAGGCGACAGGCCAGCCACAGGGCCAAGTTCAAGCAGCGCAACGGTTCCCCAGCACGTTAGCGGATCAAACCGCAACGGGCACTCAGGGGGCCGTTATATCCGAAGCAACCGCGATTAATGACGTGTTCGCCAAGCAGCGGCGCGCATAACCGCGTTCATGAGAGAGACCTAAGAACATGGCGACGACAACGGTTTTGGCCGGCCTTGAGCTGGTAAAATGGCAGTCCAAGTTCATGCGCGAATTTGTGCGTGATTCTGGCTTCGAGCCCTACATGGGCACGGAAATGACTAACATCATTTGCGTGAAGAACGACCTTACGGAGACGGGCTATACAATCCGCGTGCCGCTGGTTGGACGCCTGAAAGGTGCCGGCGTTACGGGCAGCACCACGCTGACCGGCACTGAAGAAGCGATGGACCAGTACTACCAGGATGTGACGTGGGAATACTTCCGCCACGCCGTCACCTGGACGAAGAAGGAAGCCGAGAAGATCGGCCCGCGCCTGATGGAAGAAGCCCGCCCGCTTCTGAAAGAATGGGCCGCCGAACTGGTCAAATATCAGATCATCGACACCTTCCACAAAATGGACGGCGCCAAGTTCTCCGCCGCCGCTGCAGGCGCTCGCAATACATGGCTGACCAACAACCGTGATCGGGTTGTGTTCGGCAAACTCTTGGCGAATGCCGCGTCGAACGTTCATGCCACGGCGCTCGCGACGCTTGATACGACCGACGACAAAATGACGACGGACGTACTGGTGCAGGCCAAGCGTTTGGCACGCACCGCAAACCCGCACATCACGCCGTTCAAGTCTGGAACGTCTGGCAAGGAATACTTTGTTCAGTTTACGCATTCGCGTGCGTTCCGCGACCTGAAGAAAGACCCCGTGATGATCAACGCCAACCGGGATGCGCGTGCGCGCGAAGGTTCCGGCATGGATAGCAACCCGATCTTCCAGGACGGCGACCTGATTTATGACGGCGTGATTGTTCGCGAGATCCCAGAGTTCGAGTCGGGGCGCACGTCCGGCGTGAACGCTGAAACGACCCTCGTTAATGCGGGTTCGGGCGGCACGACCGACGTAGGCGTGTCCTTCCTCTGCGGTCAGCAGGCGCTCGCGTTCGCGAACAAGCAGATGGCCAAGCCGACAGACAAGACCGAAACGGACTACGGCTTCGTCGTGGGCAAGGGTATCGAGCTTGCCCACGGCATTGAGAAGCTGACTTGGGCCAATGGTTCGGGCACGCGCAAGGACAACGGCATGGTGACGATCTACACCGCCGCCGCTCCAGACGCTTAATGACAACCACAGAGGCGGGGGAAACTCCGCCTCTTCTTACACCGGAGGATGAATGGCACGCTTCAAATACATTGGTGAGGCACCTGCCGGTCCATTTCAGATGTATGGCGCAACCTGGGATCACGACATGATTTCCGAGGTGGTCGACCACGCCTTTGTTCGGAAACTGAACGGAAACCGCTTCTTCGTCGCCATTGATCCAGAGACGGCGCCGGCAACTGAAGACGTGAAGAAAAAGGGCGGGCGACCCAAGAAAGAGGTGACGCATGGCGACCAGAACGCTTCAGGACCTCTCGAAAGCGGTCATGGAAAAGCTGGCGGTGATTGACGCCTTGGAAGACCCGAGCGCGTCGGACCACTTGATGATTATGAGGCGCTATGCCGAACTATACGAAGCGCTCGTTGAGGAACAGCTGGCATACTGGCCAGAGAGCGAAATCCCCTTGGTAGCGTTTCCGGCATTGTCGGACTTGGTAGCGCTGCACGCCGGTCCCGCATTTGGGCGTCCGATTGTGCCGGTCACCGATATTGAAGCGGCAGAAGTGCCGATCAAGCGGCGCCTGAGACGCCACACGCACAAGCGCGCATCCGGCGTTGAAACATTCCAGGTGGATTACTGATGGCTTGGACGCCCTTAGCCCTTCCGACCAAAAGCAACAAATCCCGCCTTGGGTTTGAAGGCTCAGCCCGCTTAATCAACGCCTACGTTGAAAGCACGGGGCAGGACGCCAAGGGCACGTATGCCATCTATGCCACTGAGGGGCTTGATACGTCATTTACGCCTGTCACGGGTAAAGTCTGGGGCATGATCGCGACGGAAAGCTATCTCTATGGCGTAACCGGAACGACGCTTTGGGCTATCGATACCGTTGGTGCGGTGACTGAAATTCTCACACTGTCGGCAGAAGGGTCAGTGACGTTTGCTCGCAATCGTCGCTCGCCAGCGACGCAAGTCGGCTTGGTTACGGCGGCAGACAATCGCTATTACACGATTGAAGGCGTGGTCGGGACGCTGAATACCGATCCTGATCTAGCAGGCACGCCGACGTCTATCGCGGTGAAAGACGGTTATTTCATCATCACGACGAACTTCAACCGGTTCTTTATCACCGGGGAAGACGACGCCACCAGCATTTCAGCGCTTGATTTTGGAAAAGCCCAGCGGTCACCGGATGAAATCTTACGGGTTATGCCGACAGAGACAGAAATCGCTCTGTTTGGCTCGGAATCCATTGAATGGCACCAGAATAACCCCAGTGAGATTGCGTCGTTTCCGTTTGTTCCGGTTCAATCGATCGATGTGGGTCTGTTGGCGCCGCAAGCCATCGTCAAACTGGATCGTGAGATTATTTGGCTCGCCTCTGACGGCACCGTAAAGCGCATGGTGGGCTATGGCGGGGAAGTGATTTCAAACCCCGATGTTCAGCGCGCTGTGGGGGAAGTGGAAGACAAGACCACGATTTCAGCCTTTGCGTGGCACTCGAAATCCATTGGTCATTCGTTCGTTGCTTTCACCTGTCCGCAGTGGACATGGGTTTATGACCTGAGAGAAGGCTCATGGGCAGAGCGGCAGAGCTATGGCGCCGATAACTGGCGCGTGTCAGCCGTGGCGGAATGGCAGGGCCGCGTTCTGGCTGGTGATAATGCAACCGGCGAACTGTACGACATGAGCGGCGAATTTATGGATGAAGGCGGTTCGCC
>JBATAQ010000012.1:0-13547 GCA_049661925.1 Dokdonella sp. | reverse complement strand
ATTGGCGGGGCGTTCGTACAGCGCCATCGGCGTGTCGATTTGCTGGATCTCGCCGGCGTCGAGCACCACGATGCGCTGGCCCAACGTCATTGCTTCGGTCTGATCGTGGGTGACGTAGACCATCGTGGTCTTCAATCGGCGATGCAGGCGCGCGATCTCGGTACGCATGCCGAGGCGCAATTTCGCATCAAGGTTCGACAGGGGTTCGTCGAGCAGGAACACCGATGGTTGTCGCACCAAGGCGCGACCCAGGGCTACACGTTGGCGTTGGCCGCCTGATAGTTGGCCCGGTTTGCGGGACAGCAGCGGCGTCAGTTCCAACCATGCCGCCGCCTCGGCCACGCGCTGCTGCACTTCCGCCTTTGGCATGTCGCGCAGCTTCAACCCGAAGGCGAGGTTTTCGGCGACGCTCATGTGCGGATACAGCGCGTAATTCTGAAAGACCATCGCAATGTCGCGCTGCTTGGGCTCGACATCGTTGACGACGCGGTCACCAATCTTCAGCGTGCCTGACGTGATCGTTTCGAGCCCCGCAATCATCCGCAGCAAGGTCGACTTGCCACAGCCAGAGGGCCCGACGAGTACCAGAAACTCGCCGTCGGCAATGTCGAACGTGGCGCCAGCAACCCCGATCATGCCGTTGTCGTAGACCTTGCGGATGCTGTCGAGGGTGACTGCTGCCATCTAGCGAAAGCTCCGGGACGGTTGTGTAAGGTGCGCGTGACGTAGCGCGGTTGTGGCGCTGCGCAACACTGAGCCATTGGGTTAATCTTCGCAATGTAATCGTTTTCATTCGATGCCTCCAGCCACCTGTCGATCCACCGTGAATAGCAAGAGTCCGATGAGCCAGCGCTACCAATTTCCGGATGGATTCCTGTGGGGAAGTGCCACCTCGGCCTATCAGATCGAAGGCTCGCCGCTCGCCGATGGCGCCGGCGTCAGCAATTGGCATCGCTTCGTGCACACGCCCGGTAATGTCACCAATGGCGATACTGGCGATTTCGCTTGCGACCACTACGTCCGCTACAAGGACGATGTGCGGCTGATGCGGGAACTGGGCATGCAGGCCTACCGTTTCTCGATTTCCTGGTCGCGCGTGTTGCCCAATGGCACCGGCAAGGTGAACAGCAAGGGTCTCGACTTCTACGATCGCCTGGTTGATGAGTTGCTTGAAAACGGCATCCAGCCATTGGCCACGCTCTATCACTGGGATCTTCCGGCCGCCCTCGACGATCGCGGAGGCTGGCTGAACCCGGACATCGCAAACTGGTTTGCCGATTACGCCAGCGTGCTCTATCGCAAGCTGGACGGTCGCGTGCAGCGTTGGGCGACCTTGAACGAGCCGTGGGTGGTCAGCGACGGCGGCTACATGCATGGAGTGCTCGCGCCCGGCCACCGCAGTGCTCACGAGGCAGCCATCGCCTCGCACCAGTTGCTTCGTGCACATGGCGCGGGCGTGCAGGCCTATCGCGCGGAAGGCGAGCACGAGGTGGGCATCGTCGTGAACCTCGAACCCAAATATCCGGCCAGCGACAGCGCCGAAGACCAAGCCGCGGTTCGGCGCGGCGACGCCTACATGAACCGCCAATACCTGGATCCGGTCTTCTTCGGGAAATACCCGTCCGAGATGAAAGAAATATTCGGCGACGCCTGGCCGGAATGGCCGCAGCGGGATTTCGATCTGATCAGGCAACCAATCGATTGGCTGGGCGTCAACTACTACACCCGCAGCGTGACTCGCCACGATGAAGACATTTGGCCACTAAAGGGTTCGGCGGTGAAGCAGCACGCCACTTACAGCGAGACCAACTGGGAAGTCTTTCCGCAAGGCCTCAGCGACGTGCTCGGTTGGGTTCGTGATCGCTACGGCAACCCGCCAGTGATGATCACCGAGAACGGTTCGGCGTTCTACGACAGCCCCGTGGCAGAGGGTGACATCGTTGATGATCCACAACGTGTCGCCTACCAACGCAAGCATTTGCGAGCCGTACACGATGCGATTTCGGCAGGCTGCGATGTGCGTGGCTACATGGCATGGTCGCTACTCGACAACCTCGAGTGGTCGCATGGCTTCAGCAAGCGCTTCGGTATCGTCCATGTCGATTTCGCAACGCAGAAACGAACGAAGAAGAAGAGTGCGTTGCACTATGCTCAAGTCATCGCAAGCAACGGTGCTTCACTCGACGATTGATCGAGGAAACGTCGCCGACAGTGTTGCTCCCCCCAGCGAGTTGATTTCGCGCACGAGGATAAAGAAACCCGCACTCGGCGGGTTTCTTGCGAATCTTTGGATTGTTTGGTCGGGGAGACAGGATTCGAACCTACGACCTCTACGTCCCGAACGTAGCGCTCTACCAGACTGAGCTACACCCCGAAATCCCGCCCTGCAGCGGGCCGCGAATCATAGCGATGCGGTCGGGCAAGTGCAATGGTGAAGCGGGGGTGGCGGAAAGCATGAACGGCTGCGCGACGCCTAGAGCCGTCGGCCTACCGGGGCAGTTCTGCTAACCTTTCCGGCCTTGCGACACCCCGATCATCACCGCCCATTGCGTGTTGACGCAGTTCGAACTGACAGGTTGTAACCATGGCTTTGACTTCCGCCCGTACGCCGCCCGGCGTGCTCGAACTGTTGCCGCTGGACCAGGTGGCGTTCCAGGGCATGCTGGACACGATCCGCCGCAACTTCGAGCGGTTTGGCTATTTGCCGATCGAGACGCCGGTGATGGAGTTTTCCGACGTGCTGTTGACCAAGACCGGTGGTGAAACCGAGCGCCAAGTCTATTTCGTGCAGTCGACCGGTTCGCTGGAGCAGGGTGGCCGCCCCGAACTTGCCTTGCGCTTTGACTTGACCGTGCCGCTCGCGCGCTACGTGGCCGAGCACGAACACGATCTGTCGTTCCCGTTCCGGCGCTATCAGATGCAGCGCGTCTATCGCGGCGAGCGTGCGCAGCGCGGACGCTTTCGCGAGTTCTATCAGTGCGACATCGATGTCATCGGCAAGGATTCGCTGGCGGTGCGCTACGACGCCGAGATTCCCGCGACGATCTACAGCGTGTTCCGCGATCTGGCGATTGGTCCTTTCACCATCCAACTCAACAATCGCAAGTTGATGCATGGCTATTTCGAGGGCTTGGGCATTGCCGACGGCGAGCAGCAGATGCTGGTGCTGCGCGAGGTCGACAAACTCGACAAGCGCGGTGCCGACGCTGTTCGTGCAACGCTAGCAGCGGAGCCGTTCGCGCTGGCTGAAGACGTCATCGCACGCATCCTCGCTTTTGTTGAAGTGCGTTCCACATCACTGGCTGATGCGCTCGCCAAACTCGATGCGCTCGGCAGCGGCAGCGAAACCTTCGAGCAAGGCCGCAACGAATTGAGAGACGTGCTGGGAATGATCGATGCACTCGGTGTTCCCGAATCGCACTATGCGTTGAACCTGTCGATTGCTCGTGGTCTCGATTACTACACTGGCACCGTCTACGAAACGACCTTGAACGAACATCCGCAGATTGGCTCAATCTGCTCGGGCGGCCGTTACGAAAACCTCGCTGGCACGTATACCAAGTCGAAACTGCCGGGCGTCGGCATTTCGATCGGCGCGACGCGACTTTACTGGCAGTTGCGCGAGGCGGGTTTGATCGGCCGCGCAACCAGCACCGTGAAGGCACTGGTGACGCAGATGGATGAAGCGCTGCTGCCGAACTATCTGGCGATCGCCAACGAGCTGCGCCTGGGTGGCATCAACACGGAAGTGGTGATGGAAGCATCGAAGCTCGGCAAGCAGTTCAAGTACGCGGACAAGTCCGGGATACGATTTGTCATCGTGGTCGGTGAGGACGAGCTGGCGAAAGGCACGGTAACCATCAAGGACTTGCGCCGAGAGGACCAGTTCGAGGTTCCGCGTACCGATCTGGTAAAAACCCTACGCGTCGAGCTTGCGCAGACCGAAGCCTTGCGAGACGCCTAACCGGCAAAGCCTGAATCAGGCGCGGTCGATCGTGCAGCGCGCCAGCATGCCGCGCGCGAGCATGGCGTATTGGCTGCGACGCAAAAGAAGTGTCCACTGGCCGCCGCCAACTTGCCTCCAGAGCACGGCGGCGCGCGTTGCCGCGAGCAACAAGGCACGTATCTGCTCAACGCGGGTTTCCTGGCTCAGTTGCTGCGGATTGCCGTGCACGGTGATGCGCGGTCGCAAGGTTGACAAGGTTTCGCTGTAGACGCCGGCAAGTCCGCTGACAATCGCCGGCGCGGTCGGCGGCAGGTCGCTGCGGTTGGCTTGCACACGCTCGATGCCGCTGCGCAGTTTTCCAAGCATGTCGCGCTTCGCGCTCAACTTGCGTTCGGTGCGCAGAACCGAAACCGCCAGCTGGGTCAATTGCAGGTCACGTTCGGCCTGATTGTCGAGCTGGGCGAGCAGGGCGATCAAACCCTGGCGCAAGTTCGGCAGGCCGCCGAATACGTCGGCTGGCGACTCAGCATCGAAACGGAACACGCTGGCTAGACTGGTCTCGACTTCCATGGGCTCGAAGCGACCGCTGGTAGCCGCCTGGCGAACCAGTTGGCAGGCCTGGAACACACCGGCCAGGGCGATGACGTGCGACTCAAGCATGCGCGACTACTCCACGTTGTTGTTCGGCTTCGGCAGGCACGGCTTCCCCGAGCTGTGAACCGGGCGCATTGGAACGGGTGATGGTGGCACCGCCTAGGCAGACGTCATCACGATAGAAAACCACTGACTGGCCGGGCGTCACGGCGCGTTGCGGCGCGTCGAAACGAACTTCGCAACGCGAGCCGTTGATAGTCACGACGCATTCCTGATCGGGCTGTCGATAGCGGGTCTTTGCGGTGCAACGAAACTCTGCCGCAGGCGCAGTTCCGGAAACCCAGGTGCAATCGTCGGCATCGAGGTGAGTTGATAGCAGCCAGTCGTTCGCGTTGCCCTGCACGGCGTACACGATGTTGCGCGACACGTCCTTGCCGACTACGTACCAGGGCTCGGCAGGCATGTCATGGCGACCACCAATGCCAAGCCCGCTACGTTGTCCCAACGTGTAGTACATCGCGCCTTCGTGTTCGCCAACGCGGACGCCATCGGGCGTCAGGATTTCACCCGGACGGGCTGGAATGTAGTGACCGAGGAACTCACGGAAATCGCGTTCGCCGATGAAGCAGATTCCGGTTGAATCCTTCTTGTCGTGAACGGCGATTCTGGCAGCCTGCGCGATCCTGCGCACCTCGGGCTTGGCCAGATCGCCGATCGGGAACAGTGTCGATGCGAGCTGATGTTGGCCGAGCGTGTGCAGGAAATAGCTCTGGTCCTTGTCGCGATCAACGCCGCGAAGCAGCGTCCACGCATCGCCGTCGCGCCTGATCCTTGCGTAGTGACCGGTTGCGATATGGCTGAAGCCGAGTGAATGCGCCGTATCGAGGAAGGTCTTGAACTTGATCTCGCGATTGCACAGCACGTCGGGATTGGGCGTGCGGCCGGCGCGATATTCATCGAGGAAATGAGCGAACACCTGGTCCCAGTATTCGTTTGAAAAATTGCGGCTATGGAAGGCGATGCCGAGCTTCGCGGCCAGCGCGACGGCATCCTTGCGATCCTCCTCGGCGCGGCAAGGCCCTTGACGCTCATCTTCTTCCCAGTTGTTCATGAACAGGCCGGCGATCTGCTCGCCCTGTTCCTGTAGGCGCAGGGCGGCGACCGACGAATCCACGCCACCAGAAAGCCCGACCAGGATGTTGGCTGCGGCCATCGATTAACCCGCGCCGCGTGTCGGCAACCAGCGGATCGCATCCAGCGGCAATCGTATGCCGCCAAGGAAATCATCGACGCTGGCCAGCACCATCGGGCTGCGCAGGCGTTCCTTGGACGCAGTGATTTCGTCGCGACTCAGCCAAAGCGCACGCACGATGCCGTCGTCCAACGTGCGTTCGGGATGATGGAACAAAGGCTGTGCGGCAAATGTGAAGCGAATGAACTGGTCGCCCGACGACACGCTGGTCCATTGCTGCACGGCGAGCAATCCGGTCAGCGCGACGTCCCAGCCGGTTTCCTCCAGCGTTTCACGGACCGCAGCGTCTTGCAGCGTTTCGTCGGGATCAAGATGCCCCGCTGGCTGGTTCAGCACGAGTTGGCCGCGCACGGTTTCCTCGACCAGCAGGAACCGGCCCTCGCGTGGTACGACGGTTGCGACGGTGACATGCGGACACCAGATCACTTCATTGGTGGATTGATGCGCGTCGGCAGCGGCAGACTCTTTTTTCATGCGCGGCAGTTTAACCGAGCACCCGCCATGACCTGTACGCAGCGAAATCGATCACGCTGGACGGCGCTTGAATCGGCCGCGTGGCGCGCCCATGTCGCAGTCCATCACGGCGCTATACTCGATCAACGAGATGACTTTCCCACGATCAATGTCGCAACCGCAGGAACCCGGCCATCAGCATGAACACGGCGTCGCGCTTGAAGAAGCGCGGCCCGAGGCCGTACGGCCGCCTTTGTACCAGGTGATCCTGCTCAACGACGACTACACACCGATGGATTTCGTCATCGTGGTACTGGAAAGTTTTTTCGGCCTGAATCGGGAGCGCGCCACCCAGGTCATGTTGCACGTGCATACTCGCGGCAAGGGAGTATGTGGAGTGTTCACCCGCGAAATCGCCGAGACGAAGGTTACCCACGTCAACGAATTCGCGCGCAGCCATCAACACCCGTTGATGTGCTCGATGGAACAGGCCTGATCGTCATCAACGCGTACGTATTCCGGAGCACAGTCCATGTTTAGCAAGGATCTCGAAGCCACCATCAGCCATTGCTACAAGTCGGCACGCGAGATGCGCCACGAGTTCATGACGGTCGAGCACCTGTTGCTCGCTCTCCTAGAAAACCCGTCGGCGCTCGCCGTGTTGCGTGCCAACACGGCCAATGTCGACAAGCTCAATCGCGATCTGCAAGCGATCATCAACGAAACCGTGCCGGTGCTGCCGACCAGTGACGAGCGCGATACCCAGCCGACGCTGGGGTTCCAGCGCGTGCTGCAACGCGCCGTCTATCATGTGCAGTCGTCCGGTCGGAAAGAGGTGACCGGCGCGAATGTTCTGGTCGCGATCTTTGGCGAAAAGGATTCGCATGCCGTCTATTTCCTCGGCGTGCAGGAGATCAGCCGCCTCGACGTGGTCAACTATCTTTCGCACGGCGTCGCCAAACTTGGCGATGAGAGCGGCGAGGCCGGCAAGTCTTCGGGCGATGCGTCGCGCGAAGGCGAGTCGGGTGAAGAGCGGAGCAATCCGCTGACCGATTTCGCCAGCAACCTCAACGAACTGGCCAAGGCCGGCAAGATCGATCCATTGATCGGCCGCACTGAAGAAATCGAGCGCACCATCCAGGTGCTGTGCCGCCGTCGCAAGAACAACCCGCTTTACGTCGGCGAAGCCGGCGTCGGCAAGACCGCCATCGCCGAAGGCTTGGCCAAGCGCATCGTCGAAGGCGACGTGCCGGCCATCCTCGAAGACGCGACCATCTACGCGCTTGACCTCGGCGCGCTGGTTGCCGGCACCAAATACCGGGGCGATTTCGAGAAGCGGCTGAAAGCCGTCATCAACCAGCTCAAGAAAGAGCCCGGCTCAATCCTGTTCATCGACGAAATCCACACCATCATCGGTGCCGGCTCGGCATCCGGTGGAACCATGGACGCATCGAACCTGATCAAGCCGATCCTGGCGTCGGGCGAAATGCGCTGCATCGGCTCGACCACGTACCAGGAATATCGCAGCATCTTCGAAAAGGATCGCGCGCTGGCGCGGCGTTTCCAGAAGATCGACATCGTCGAGCCGTCGATTGCCGAAAGCGTGGAAATTCTGAAGGGCTTGAAGTCGCGCTTCGAAGAACACCACCAGGTCGAATACAGCAACGACGCTTTGCAGGCAGCGGTCGATCTGTCGGTCAAGCACATCGCCGACCGCTTGCTGCCGGACAAGGCCATCGATGTCATCGACGAAGCGGGCGCTCGCCAGCGGTTGATGCCGCCCGACGAACGTACCGGCCAGATCGGCGTGTCTGAAGTCGAATTCATCGTCGCGCGCATGGCGCGCATCCCGACCAAGCAGGTGTCTGCGTCGGATCGCGATGTGCTGCGCAATCTTGAGCGCAACCTCAACATGGTCGTGTTCGGTCAGGACGCGGCAATCCAGACGCTGACCAGCGCGATCAAGATGGCGCGCTCGGGGCTTGGCAATCCGGACAAGCCGATCGGCAACTTCCTGCTGGCCGGTCCTACCGGTGTCGGCAAGACCGAGGTGACCCGGCAGCTCGCGCTGCAATTGGGCGTCGAGCTGGTTCGCTTCGACATGTCCGAATACATGGAAGCGCATTCGGTTTCGAGACTGATCGGCGCACCGCCGGGATACGTCGGCTTCGATCAGGGCGGCTTGCTGACCGAGCAAATCGTCAAGCATCCGCACTGCGTGTTGTTGCTCGACGAAATCGAGAAGGCACATCCAGACGTCTACAACGTGCTGTTGCAGATTATGGATCGCGGCGCGCTCACGGACACTAATGGCCGCGAAGCAAACTTCCGCAACGTGATCCTGGTGATGACCACCAACGCCGGTGCCCAGGCAGCCGCGCGTCGCACGATCGGTTTCGTTGAACAGAACCACGCGACCGATGCGATGGAAGTAATTCGCAAGGCGTTTACACCGGAATTCCGCAATCGCCTTGATGCGATCGTGCAGTTCAACGCGTTGGACTTCGAACACATTCTGCGTGTGGTCGACAAGTTCCTGATCGAGCTGGAAGCCCAGTTGCAGGAGAAGCACGTGAGCCTGGATGTTGATCCGACTGCACGTCGCTGGTTGGCCGAGCACGGTTTCGACGCTCAGATGGGAGCACGGCCGATGGCTCGCGTCATCCAGGACAAGGTCAAACGCGCGTTGGCCGACGAGTTGCTGTTCGGGAAGCTGTCCGACGGCGGCAAGGTCAGCCTGTCGGTGCGTGAAGGCGAACTGGCGGTGGACAGCGAAGCAGCGGAGCCGCTGCCGGCGGAAGTGGAAAGCTGATTGTTCGAATCGTCGCGGCAGTTGCTGTCGCGACGTTCGTTTCGACTACTTGATACCGACTTACTTCATGCGATAGGTGATGCGACCCTTGGTCAGGTCGTATGGCGTCATTTCCACCTTGACCTTGTCGCCGGTCAGGATGCGGATGTAGTTCTTGCGCATGCGTCCGGAAATGTGGGCGGTCACGACGTGTCCGTTCTCCAGTTTTACGCGGAACATGGTGTTGGGCAGCGTTTCCAGCACTGCGCCTTCCATTTCGATGACATCGTCTTTTGACATTCAATAACAACCTTTGAGTAAAACCATGGGGCAGCTTTCGGGATCGAGTCGCAGCCATGCACGCCTGCGTCGCGACGGTGCCTTCCAACTTCCGATAGCCCCGCCCCTAGCCGCGTATTGTGCCACGACAAGCCCTCCGTCGGAACGAAATGTTTACAAGGCTGGGCCGACCGTTCATGTCGCTGGCATTGCGGCCAGCAGGGGCCGTCGCTATCCTTCGCGGCCTTCGAACAACCCGACAGGAATCACATGCGCCGCATGATGGTGGCAGGCAACTGGAAAATGCACGGCTCGCGCGCGATGGCGGGCGAGCTGGCGGATGCCGTTGTTTCGGCTGAAAATGATTCCATCGATGTCGCCGTATTCCCTCCGGCCGTTTACTTGGCGGAACTGGTTTCATCGCATGGTTCCAAGGGCGTGCTGATAGGTGCGCAAGACGTCAGCGCACACGCGGAAGGCGCATACACCGGCGAAGTTTCTGCGGCCATGCTCCGCGATGTTGGCTGC
This sequence comes from Dokdonella sp., assembly GCA_049661925.1. Taxonomy (GTDB): domain Bacteria; phylum Pseudomonadota; class Gammaproteobacteria; order Xanthomonadales; family Rhodanobacteraceae; genus Dokdonella. The sequence goes on along the minus strand of JBATAQ010000012.1, from coordinate 3,704 downwards.
ACCCACGTATTGGTTGGCCACTCGGAACGTCGCCAATACCATGCCGAGTCGAACCAACAGGTCGCCGAAAAATTTGTCGCGGCACAGTCAGCCGGCCTGATTCCCGTGCTCTGCGTTGGCGAAAGTCTGGACCAGCGCGACGCTGGCAGCACCGAACAGGTAATCGCCGAACAACTTCGCGCCGTCATCGATCACGCCGGCAGCGCCGCCTTCGCGAACGCGGTGGTCGCCTACGAACCGGTCTGGGCGATCGGCAGCGGACGCACCGCGACGCCGGATCAGGCACAGCAGGTTCATGCCTTCATCCGCGACATTTTCGCGAACGAAGATGTTAAACTTTCCAGCTCACTGCGGATTCTGTACGGCGGCAGCGTCAAGGCGTCCAACGCCAGCGAACTGTTCGCCCAGGCTGATGTGGATGGCGGTCTGGTAGGCGGTGCCTCCCTGATCGCCACCGACTTCGTCGCCATCTGCGCCGCCGCCAGACGATAAAGATCAATGCTGACCATAATTGCTTCTGTTTTCTATGTGATCATCGCCGTTGCGATGACTGTGCTCATCCTGCTCCAGCGTGGCGCGGGCGCCGCAGCCGGTTCCGGCTTTGGTGGCGGTGCGTCGGCGACTGTTTTCGGCTCGCAGGGCTCGGCCAACTTCATGTCGCGCAGCACCGCGGTCCTGGCCGGTCTGTTCTTCCTGCTCAGCCTTGGCATGGCGATTTACCACGACAAGCCCGGCATCCAGCAAGGAGTGGCGGACGACCTCGGCATCATGGGTGGGGCCACCAGTCCAGCCGCGAGCGAAACTCCCACTCCAACAGGCGATGTCCCCCCAGCCACGCCGAACGCTACAACGCCTTCTGCAACCGCAGTGCCGGCTGATGTATCCGTGCCAGCACCGACCGCCAAGGTGGATGAGGCAAAGCCTACAGCGGCGGAGCCGGCGAAGTCAGATCAGGCCAAGCCTGACTCGGCCAAGCCAGAACCAGTCAAGGAACCGGCGAAAGGTGAGCAGAAGAAATAGGCTTCAGGAAAACGTTTTAGCCCAGGTGGCGGAATTGGTAGACGCACTACCTTGAGGTGGTAGCGGTGAAAGCTGTAGGGGTTCGAGTCCCCTCTTGGGCACCAACCGATGGTTCAAGGACGTCCAGTACGATCCAAAAAACCCAATAGAACCCGCTACTTAGCGGGTTTTTTTGTGCTTATCAATCCAGCGGTATCTAGCGAAAGCAAGCCAGTAGACTTATATCGGAGTAAGAACGTCACGAAACTTAGGCGTTGCTCCTCGCGAACTGGCCGCTGATTGGCCGGGGCCGTCCGATGTTCAAATGTCTTGATGTTTTGATGAATATGGCAAATAGTCGGCAAATAGATCAATTATTTGCCAAATACATCATATGCAAACGGTTTCGGGGCTGGGCGAACAAGTAGCAGAGCGACGTCGATTGCTTGGGCTCAAGCAAGGTGACGTTGCCGCGCGCGCCGGAGTCAGCCAGGAAATGCTCTCGAGGTTCGAGCGCGGAAAGACACCGGAACTCGGCTCCCGAAAGCTTCTGGCGCTACTGGCAGTCCTTGGCCTGGAGCTTGAGTTCATCGACGCGAACACTTCGGGCTCGCTGGATGAGCTACGTCGCGAGCGTGGCGGCGAATGAGCCTTTCCGTGTACGTCAGCGGACGCGACGTTGCGACGCTCGAAGCGATCGGCGACTTCAAGAGCTCGATGATCTACCACGACGTAGTTGCGGAGAACGATTTCGTTTCGTTGACGATGCACGTTCGCCGCGATCCTTACGTTTGGGACGATGAGCTACACCCGATCTTCCAGATGAACTTGCCGGAAGGCTATCTGCTGCAAGTGCTGCAGGAGCAGTTCGGTCCGCACATCGGATCCAGCCCCATGAAGTTGTTGTCCGTGATCGGTCGCAACATGATTGGTCGCATTCAAGTCGCTCCCCCGGGCGCAAACCTGCATGAGTCCGCCAAGCCAGTGGATGTTGCCGAGCTCTTGCAAGGCGACAACTCGGAAGAAGCTTTCGTCGAGCTGGTTCGCCAGCACGCGACCAGCGGAGTATCGGGCATCGTACCCAAATTTCTGGATAGCAATCTCGAGAAAAGCGATACGGGTGCGCACAAGAAGGTCACTCTTCTCACCCATCGACACATCATCAAGGGGTCGACAAGTCTGCTCCCCTTTGTATCTTTGAACGAGCACCTCTGCATGGAGGTGGCGCGTCGCGTGATGCCTGCGGCGACCACTGAGATTTCGCGCGACGGACAAGCACTGGTTGTTCAGCGCTTTGATGTCGATGAGCAAGGCCGCCGCGTCTACGGCATGGAAGATTTTTGCGCCTTGCTCGGCCTGCGCCCAGCGGCCAAGTACGAAACGACTTGGGAACGTATCGCGCGTGCAGTTCGCGATCACGTACCGGTCGCAAATCGACAGGATGTGTTCCGGCAAATGGCGACGCTGTTACTGTTGACGTATGCCCTGCGTAATGCGGACTGTCACGCCAAGAACGTCGCGCTCCTCTACACCAGCCGAGACGACGTTTGTCTGGCGCCCGCATACGACATGCTCACCACGGCCGCATATCCGGACTATGCAAAGAATCCGCCCGGCATTGGTTTCATGGGACGCAAAACATGGGAACCCGGGAAGACCTTGCAGACGTTCATCACCGCCACATTCGGGCTTTCCGCGCGCGACCAAGCCGACATCGTCGAGCAAATTGGCGCCGCGATGATCGAAGTAGCGCCGCGGGTTCGCGAAGCCATGGCGGAACACCCGGCGTTCGCCGAGATAGGCAAACGCATGCTACTTGCCTGGCAGGAGGGCATCGCAGGCCTGCGCGAAAAGCGAATCTACGCCATGGGGAGCGTCGAACTAGGCGAAGCATTTTCAACGCTTTCAGAGCCGCAGCCGACCGAGGTGGCGCGAAACGTGGTTGGACGTTCTGATCTGATCGGGAGGCGCGGATGAGTACTGCGGTCGGTCTGGGTAGTAGCGGGCCTGTTCGCCCACACAAAGAACACGTGAAACGCTACCAAGCCGATCTCTCAGCCGGCTCGCTCATGCTCCCGGAGAGCCGCATTGTTGCGGGGCTCATGATCGCGAGTACGAATCCTGAAAATTGGGACCAGGCTATTCGAAGCGACAACGTCCTGCAGAAAAGTTCACCAGCCACGGCGATTCGCCAGGCGCGGTTGATCCGTCTTCGGCTGGAGTCCATCGATGCGTCCGTCTGGTCATCCATCAGGGACGGTGACAAGGAAATGGCGACGCAGTTGTTGTTTGCCGCTGCGCTCAAGCATAGCGAGCTGCTCAAGGACTTCCTGCGTGAAGTCGTAGCCGATCACGTCAGGCGCTTGGAGCACTCTCTTTCGATCACCGCTTGGGAGCCGTTCCTGCATGATTGCGCGGCGCGCGATCCTGCCGTGGCCACCTGGACCGAGTCGACGCGGAAGAAGCTGTTGCAGGTCATCATTCGGATTCTCGCTGAGGCCAAGTATCTGGAAAGTACGAGATCCCTCCGACTACTACCTCCGCACCTCCATCCGGCTGTGCGACAGTCCTTGTCGGCGGCCGGGGAAGAGCAGCTCGTTCCAACAATGGAGCTTCGTGCATGAGCGACAAATTTCGCGAGCGCCTCAATCGACTCCTGCCCAAGCTCAGCTCTGCGGACTTCCTTACCAACAAGGGGCTGGGCA
>JBATAQ010000011.1:0-6778 GCA_049661925.1 Dokdonella sp. | reverse complement strand
ACAACGACCGGCTCAGCCATCGATCTGATCGGCAACGCGGCAGAAGTCATCGACCATGCGGTCGGCCAGGCCCTTCAATCCCAGCTTGAGCGCCGCGCCAAGAATCGGATTGGACACCTCGAAATCCAGCGCCAGCGCCACCTTGCAGCCGGAATCTCCGAGTGCGTCGAAGTTCCATGTGCCGTGCAAGGTCTTGAACGGGCCGTCGACGAACTGCATATCGATGCGCATCGGTCGCTGTATGGTGTTCTCGGTGGTGAAGCTCTGAGTGATGCCGGCCATGCGCAAGTCCAGGCGGGCGGTGAGGCCGCCATCGTGTTCATCTAACACGTCCGCTGCCGAGCACCAGTCGAAGCGGCTCGGGTATGCTGCCACCGCGTTGACCAGGTCGAACATCTGCTCGGGCGTGTGGCGCACCAGCGCGCTGCGGCGAATCTGGATCACGCGTTCACTCCTTTGGCATCAATCATCACACGCAACTCCGGCCAATGGGCCACCAGCACAGGAATAGCGCGGCCTCGGCCGTGATTTTAGCGGACATGGCCAAGACCAAAGACAAGAAGGATGGCGGTACCGGCACGATCACGCTGAATCGGCGTGCCCGCCACGACTATCACATCGACGAGCGCTTCGAAGCCGGCCTGGCCCTGCAAGGCTGGGAAGTGAAAAGTATCCGCGCCGGTCGCATCAACATCGGCGATGCCTACGCCGTCGTACGCAATGGCGAGATTTATCTCACCGGATCGCAGATCAGCCCGCTGATTTCGGCATCGTCACACGTGGTCGCCGACGACAAGCGTAACCGCAAGCTGCTGCTGCACCGTGCCGAAATCGACAAGTTGCTCGGCGCGGTCGAACGCAAGGGCTACACCATCGTGCCAACCGCGATGTACTGGAAGAAGAATCGCATCAAGATTGAAGTGGGCCTGGCCCGCGGCAAGCAGGAACACGACAAGCGCAATGCTGCCAAGGAACGTGACTGGGGCCGCGAGAAGCAGCAAACCATGCGAGCGCACAACAAAAACGCATGACGGCGGGACGTGCTCGCGAACATCGTTGCGCGCATGCTTGAAATCCGACCAATCGACCCGATGTTTCGAACACGATGCTGCCACGTGGTAGCATCGCCCTCCCCGGGGGTGTCATGGCTTCGACGGGGGTAGTGAGATAGTTTGGTGCATGCCGAGGGGGCGACTTTCCTCGTTAATCCAGTAGCAAACTTTTAGTTGCCAACGACGACAACTACGCTCTCGCCGCTTAAGGCGTAAGCCCCGAACCCACATGTGCTCGTGCTAGTCGGTGTAGGGTCATTATCACGGGATCGCTGGAACCTGCCGCCTGACGGGAACCTGCTAAAAAATTCGGGCTGGTTCACCGGCGTGCTTTGCACATCGTGCTGTCGGTGAATGAGATCCAACGGTGAGCTAAGCATGTAGAACTGGGCGTCAATCGCCTTCGGACGGGGGTTCAACTCCCCCCACCTCCACCAATTGAAGTTCCAACGCAGTCCAACAAAGGCCGGAAATCCCAACGACAACGGGGCTTCCGGTCTTTTTTTGTACCCAACTGCGTTCGGGGGCATCTGTCGTAGCCCGGCTGTTACTGGGAGCGTGCGCAGGTTCGATCTGCGACGAAGAGATGGCGACGCGCCCACTATTCCTTCGTTTGCTTTAACTACTTGATGTCGACATGGACGAATTCCGGCGACCTTGATCGGCGGACATCTGCTGTTCGAATGCTTTCACGATCAGGAATGGCTGGAGCCAGCGCGCTTTCCAGACTGGCAAGGCTACTCCGGTCAGCAACGGCTGCCTCGGCGTGGCCGCGCGATACTCAGACAAACTCAGTGCGCGTGCTCGCTGTCGGCGCCTGCCTCGAGCGGCCAGTCTGGATCATCGAACACGCGCGGATAGTCGGCAACGGCTTGACGCATCGTGGCGACCGTCGCGCTATCGGCTGGGTTTTTCTGGAAGGCCTGGATGCCGTTCAACAACGGCACCAGCATGCTGTGAAGAGCCGCATCGGCCTCTGGATCCAGTTTGCAGTTGGCAAAGATAGTGTCCGTTGCTTGCTTGATCGTATCGACGCGCTCGACCGCAATCGATTGCGGCATGTGACCCATCTCGTAGTGGGTCAGCTCATCGAGCGCGGCTTGGATGCGCGACATGCCGTCACGTAGCGCTGCGTCGGTGGCATGCCGTTGGACCGGAATCGCGACCGGGGCCGTGGTCGCCGCGTGGCTCTCGTGTTCGTCATGACTGTGCTGGGCGGTGGCCGGCAGCGCGACGTAAAGCATGGTTGAGAGCAGCAAGTATGCAAAATAGCCGGGTTTCATCGTGATCGATCCTTTGAAATTTCAATCATGCGGGTAGACGGGTGATGCTCGAGCATGCTTTCGTGCACGCTCATGATTAAGATCGACACCCTGGCAAATCAGATCGTGGCACGCTTGGAAACCAACGAAATACCTTCGGGAATCGCGGGCAACGCGATTCAGATGATGGCGCACGTGGCGGATTCAAGTGTGCCGGACAGGTGCAGCAAATGAATGCGACACGCCCCCCTTCAATCCGCAACTTGCATGGCCTCGCTGGAGATGAGGCGGCGCGACGGCTGGTAGCGAACGGGCCCAATATCCTGCCCGGTGCCAGCCCGAAGTCCTTTATCGGGATTGTTCTTGGCGTCGTTGTCGAGCCGATGTTTCTCATGCTGCTGGTCGCCGGCGGCCTCTATCTGGCCCTTGGCGATACTGCGGAAGCAATCTTCCTGCTCAGTTTCGTGTTTGTCGTGATCGGCATCACCGTGACCCAGGAGCGCAAGACCCAGCGTGCGATCGAATCCTTGCGCGATTTGTCGGCGCCACGTGCGCTGGTGATGCGCGATGGCGAGGAAGTGCGCATCGCCGGTCGTGATGTCGTCGTCGGCGATCTGCTCGTCTTGCACGAAGGTGATCGCGTCGCGGCGGACGCGACGCTGATCGATGGCCAGCTTGACGCCAACGAATCGCTGCTGACCGGCGAAGCGGTGCCGGTCGCCAAGCTGCCGGGCACCGCAGAAACCCGATTGTTTGCGAGCACCCTGGTGACGCGTGGGGTCGGTCTCGCTGAAGTCACCGCAACGGCCGCAGCGACCGAAGTAGGACGCATTGGCGAGGCACTGGCGGCCACCGAGGAGCCCGTTTCCGGATTGCAACTTGCATCACGGCGACTGGTGCGCAATCTCACGATTGGTGGCCTGGCACTGGCAACGATCTACTTTCTCATCAACTGGCTGTGGAATGCGCAGGGCCTGCTCGAAAGTCTGCTCGCCAGCATTGCCCTGACCATGGCCATCCTGCCCGAGGAGATTCCGGTCATCCTGACTGTGTTTCTTGCGCTCGGCGCATGGCGAATTTCGCAGCGCAAGGTGCTGACCCGGCGCGTGCCGGCGGTCGAGGCGCTCGGTGCAATATCGGTGCTGGCGGTGGACAAGACCGGCACGCTGACCGAGAACCGCATGCAGGTTGCCGAACTGCAACTGGAGAATGCGGCTTTTGTCCACGCGGGTTCCGACGACCTTGCCGAAACGTTCCACGAGCTTGTCGAGTTCGCGATGCTGGCGACGCCGGTCGATCCTTTCGATCCGATGGAGAAAGCGATCCAGCAGTTCGGACTGCACTGGCTGCACGGCACCGAGCATGTGCATGCCGAATGGTCGCCCGATTTCGAATACGGCCTGTCCCCGGACATCCTGGCGATGACGCGGGTATTTCCGATCGGCGCCAGTTCGCAACACATGCTCGCGACCAAGGGCGCACCCGAGGCGGTCGTTGATCTGTGTCATCTCGAGACGGCCCATGCGTCGAAGATTCTGGCCCAGGCGGAAGCCATGGCGGAGCGAGGCTTGCGTGTACTTGGCGTTGCACGCGGGCGCTGGCAGGGTGAGACACCGCCACGCAGCCAGCATGATTTCAGTTTTCAGTTTCTCGGCCTGCTCGGCTTTGTCGATCCGCCACGACCCGACGTGCCAGCGGCGATCGCGGAATGCCGCGCGGCCGGTATCCGCATCATCATGCTGACCGGCGATCATCCGGCCACGGCGATGGCGATCGCCAGTGACGTCGGACTGAGCGAGCGACCGGACGTGATCACCGGCGTCGATATCGACACGCTCGATGACCGGACCTTGCGTGAACGACTGCGACATGTCGACGTCTGCGCACGCCTGAAACCGGTGCAGAAGCTGCGTCTGGTGCGCCTGCTGCGTGAGGATGGCGAGGTGGTCGCGATGACCGGCGATGGTGTCAACGATGCGCCGGCCCTCAAAGCCGCCGATGTCGGTATCGCCATGGGCAAGCGTGGCACCGATGTCGCGCGCGAATCGGCGGCGCTGGTCCTGCTTGATGACAGTTTCGCCAGCATCGTCATGGCGATCCGGCAGGGTCGGCGCATTTACGACAACATCACCAAGGCGACCCGCTTCGTATTTGCCGTGCACATGCCGATCATCGCGCTGACCCTGATTCCCTCACTGCTGCACTGGCCGGTGCTGCTGATGCCAGTGCATATCGTACTGCTGGAACTTTTGATCGATCCGGCCTGCTCGATCGTGTTCGAGGCCGAGCCGGAAGCCGACGACATCATGCAGCGCCCGCCGCGCGCGCTGACCTCATCGCCGTTTGCCGCACGCAACATTGGCGTCGCCGTCGTGCAGGGCATCGGTGTCGCCGTCCTGCTGCTGATCGGTTACGGCAGCATGCTTGGCTTGGGCATCGATGCCACGCAGAGCCGCACGGCAGTATTCATCGCCCTCATCATTGGCCTGTTCGCCTTGATCCTTGCCAATCGCCATCCGGATCACCCATTGATGAGTCACAGCGGAATGCGCAACCGTTGGCTGCGACCGATGTTCGTCGGCATCGTGCTGGTGCTCTCGCTGGCGATCGGCGTACCGTATCTGCGCGACGTCATGGGCCTTGCATTGCCCATCCTTGCCAGCTTGAGCGGCGCGGCGATCCTGCTCGTGCTGACCTTCCTGTGGCTGGAAGGGCTGCGCCTGGCACTGCGCTTGTTCGACCACCCTAATCCCCCATCGCCTGCAAGCGAGGCTCCATGATCATCTATGCCTGCCACGGCGGCGCCAAACAGGTCACCGGTTCCTGCCATTTGGTGATCTGCAATCATCGCCGCGTGCTGATTGATTGCGGACTGTTCCAGGGCGGCCGTGAAACCGAGCGCGCGAACGCCGAGCCCTTCGAGTTTGATCCGGCTGCGATCGACGCGTTGCTACTGACCCACGCCCATCTCGATCATTGCGGGCGCATTCCGCTACTGGTCAAGCGTGGCTTTCGCGGCCGCATCATCACGACGGCCGCGACCCGTGAGCTCGCCCGTGTTGTCATGCTTGATGCCGCAAGCTTGCAGGAAACGGAGGCCCGCCGTGCGGCGACAAGGCAGCGCGATGGCGACGCCGTCGAAGCTCCGCTGTACACCATCGATGATGCGCTGCATGCACTGGATTTTTTCGCCCCGGACGTGGCCTACGGCGAAACAGTACGGATCACCGACGGCATTCGAGCATGCTATCTCGATGCCGGACACATCCTCGGTTCGGCATCGGTCCTGCTGGAACTTGATGATGCGCATATCCAACGCCGCATGCTGTTTTCCGGTGACCTTGGCAATTACGGCCGACCGATCGTGCGTGACCCGACGCCGGCACCGGCGGCCGACTACGTGGTCATGGAAAGCACCTATGGCGACCGCTCACATCGCTCTGGACCCGATTCGGTCGAGGAGCTCTACCAGGCTATCCGCGAAACAAATGCGCGGCGCGGCAACGTCATCATTCCCACGTTCGCTCTCGAGCGAACTCAGGAAATACTCTATTACCTGCACAAAGGCATCCGCAGCGGGCAGTTGCCACAACATCTGCGCGTGTTCCTCGATTCACCGATGGCGATCTCGGCAACCGAGATCTTTCGCCGCCATCCCGAGTGCTTTGATCCTGATTTCATGAGTGAGCTTGAACACGGTGATCCATTCGACATGCCTGGCTTGCACTTCACCCGTGAGACCAGCGAATCGATGGCGATCAACAATATCGAAAGTGGCGCCGTGATCCTGGCTGGCTCCGGTATGTGCAACGGCGGGCGCGTGCGCCACCATCTCAAGCACAACCTTTGGCGTGAGCGCAGCAGTGTGGTGTTTGTGGGCTATGCCGCCGAAGACACGCTGGCGCGACGCATCGTCGACGGCGCCGCTTCAGTACGAATCTTCAATGATGATATTCCGGTTCGCGCGCAGGTCTGGACGATCAACGGATTCTCCGCCCATGCCGACCAGCCGGCACTGCTTGACTGGCTCGGTGACGCACCTCGGCGCAAGGTCTTCCTCGTTCACGGCGAGTACGAACGCGGCATGCGCAAGTTGCAGGAAGTGCTGGAATCGCGAGGAGTCGTCTGCCAGCTACCCGGCATGGGCGAGTCGATCAAGATCGACTGAAGAACCGTGCTGACAATTGCTCAGGGACTGGCGATGGCGGAGCGTCGATCACACGAACACACATATGCTCTGCGATGCGAGATCCACGTCGGCCTGCGCTGTCGACGTGTTCAACAAGGGCGGAGTTGACCCTCGGCTCGGCGAGTCCGGGTTCAAACGAACACACCACGTTGGTGCGCGTATGAGACCCGCACGGCCAGCGCACAGGAAAACAACCGGGTCAGCAGGCTGTCAGCGCGGCTGGTGAGGATGATCGGGATACGCGCACCCAGCACCAGTCCGGCAGCTTCTGCATG
>JBATAQ010000010.1:0-18136 GCA_049661925.1 Dokdonella sp. | reverse complement strand
TGCCGCTGCCACGTCCGACGCTTCAGGTTTCTCGCCCTGGCTTGCATAGGTGCGCCCCATCACGCCCTGCAATTCGGGAAATTCGCCGACCATTCGCGTGACCAGGTCACACTTCGCCAGCGCGGCGGCGCGCGTCGCAGCGCCGGCATCCACCCCGACGCGATTCGCGATGACTCGTGCCAATTCTGCAACGCGTACGGTCTTGTCCCAGACCGATCCCAGTTGCTGCTGGTAGGTCACCGATTTCAGCGCGGCCTGGTACGACTCCAGCGGTACCTTGCGATCTTCCTCGTAGAAGAATTTCGCATCGGCGAAACGCGGTCGGATCACGCGCTCGTAACCCTTGCGAATTTCCGCCGGGTCTTTCGATTCAATATTGGCGACGCCGATGAAATGCTCGGTCAACTCGCCATCGGCTGAAAACACCGGCACGAATTTCTGGTTGGTCTCCATCGTCAGGACCAAGGCTTCATGTGGAACGTCGAGGAACTCGGCATCGAATGCGCAGGCAATCGCGACCGGCCATTCGGTGAGGTTGGCGATTTCATCGAGCAGTTCGTCGCCTAGTCGCGCGGTCATGCCTTTTGGCGTGACCTTGGCCACTTCATTGCGCACGCGCTGGCGACGCTCGTCTTGATCGGCCAGCACCTTCATATCACGCAAGCGGTCCAGCCACTCGTTGGCGTTGGCGATCTCGATTGGCTCGGGATGATGGAAGCGATGGCCGCGTGTGGCGCGACCGGAGCGAATGCCGAGTACTTCGCCATCGATGATATCCGCGCCGTGCAGCATCACCAGCCAGTGTGCAGGTCGCACGAACGCATAGTCGTGATTGCCCCAGCGCATCGGCTTGGGAATCGGCATCGCGGCAATTGCTTCGTTGACAATATCGGAGAGTAAATCTGCCGTTGCCTTGCCCGCCGCGGTGGCGCGATAGACAAACCAGCTGCCCTTGTCGGTTTCGAGTTTTTCCAGTGCATCGACAGCGACGCCGCAGCTTGCAGCGAAGCCGCTCAATGCCTTCGTCGCGTTGCCATCCTTGTCGAGCGCAGCGGAAAGCGCCGGGCCGCGTCTTTCCTGTTGTTGCTCGGCCTGCATCGTGGCGACGTTCGGGAAATACACAGCGAGTCGACGTGGCGTGCACAGCGTGCGAATACCGTCCGAATTTTTCAGCACGCCAGCCTTCACCAATCCATCGCTGATCCCACCAGCGAACGCGGCAGCAAGATTATCCAGCGCTTTCGGCGGCAGTTCTTCCGTACCGAGTTCAATCAGCAACGGCTTGCCGGAACCAGCGACCATCAGGCAGCTTCCTTGCGGTTTTTCAGTCCCGGAAAACCCAGCTTCTCGCGTTGCGAGTAGTACGCCTCGGCGACAGCGCGCGACAGCGCACGCACACGAAGGATGTAGCGCTGCCGTTCGGTAACGCTGATCGCGCGGCGCGCGTCGAGCAGGTTGAAGGTGTGGCTGGCTTTGGTGACCTGCTCATAAGCAGGCAGTGGCAGATTCGCGGCGATCAATGTCTGTGCTTCGGCTTCGCAAGTGTCGAACCAGCCCAAGAGCTTATCGACGTTGGCGTGTTCGAAGTTGTAGGTGCTTTGTTCCACTTCGTTCTGATGGAACACGTCGCCGTAACTGACCACGCCACGTGGCCCGTCGGTCCAGACCAGGTCATAGACGTTGTCGACGTTCTGCAGATACATGGCCAGTCGCTCAAGACCATAGGTGATCTCGCCCGTCACCGGCCGGCATTCGAGCCCACCGGCCTGCTGGAAATAGGTGAACTGGGTGACTTCCATGCCGTTCAACCAGACTTCCCAACCCAGCCCCCAGGCACCGAGCGTGGGCGATTCCCAGTTATCCTCGACGAAGCGCAGGTCGTGTACCAGTGGATCTATGCCGAGCGCTTTGAGTGAATCGATGTAGAGATCGAGGATATTGTCAGGATTCGGCTTCAGCACTACCTGGTACTGGTAGTAATGCTGCAGCCGATTGGGGTTGTCGCCATAGCGACCGTCAGTTGGGCGACGTGACGGCTGCACATAGGCTGCCGACCAGGGCTCAGGTCCAAGCGCGCGCAGGAAGGTCGCGGGATGGAAGGTGCCGGCACCGACTTCGGTATCGAGCGGCTGGATCAGCACGCAGCCTTGCCCCGCCCAATAGCGATTCAAGGTTTGGATGACGTCCTGAAAACTGAGTCCGGCCATGGAGAATGAGCAGTGTGTCGGGGAAAGCAGGCTAGTATAACGGGCACGATTGGCGGGGCAGGCCGGCGGCGCGCAAGGCGATCCGCGATGACGGCTTCAATGGATCATTCCAGTGGGGATCAGAACGCGATGGCCAGCAAACCGTTCCAGCCAGCTTTGTCCAACGACGACGAACGACCGCGCCAACCGACCGGCCAGGTCGAACTGAGGATTGGTCCGTTCGGTCGACTGGACCTGGACGCGACACTGGAAGCGCTGGCCAGCGATGGCTTGATTGGCACGGAAGACCTGGAGCGCATTCGCAACGACGCGCGCAATCCACGTGGCCGGCTGGAATTGCATCCGCTGGTGCTGATCGCCAACCTGAAAATCGCCGACCAGCGCATGCCGGTCAAGCCACTCAGTCTGGAAGTGCTGACGCGCTGGCTGGCTGATCGCGCGAACCTGCCTTACCAGCGCATCGATCCCATGAAGATCGACGTGCCGGCGGTCACCCAGATCGTCAGCCACGCCTACGCACAACGCCATCGAATCCTGCCGGTCGCCGTGGACGAAAACAGCGTCACCATCGCCACGTCGGAGCCGTTCGACACGCGCTGGCTCGACGATATCCGCCACTTGGCGCGGCGCGAGATTCGACGTGTCGTCGCCAATCCACTCGATGTCAGCCGCTACCTGACCGAATGGTGGGGGGTGCAGCGCTCGATCCAGCGTGCGCGCGACGCCAAGATGGACAACGAGGACAGTCGCGGCCTGCTCAATTTCGAGCAACTGGTCGAGCTGGGCAAGGGCGGCGAAGTCGGCGTGGATGATCGCCACGTCGTCCACATCGTCGACTGGTTACTGCAATACGCGTTCGAGCAGCGCGCGTCGGACATTCACCTGGAGCCACGACGCGATGCCGGTATGGTGCGGTTTCGCATCGATGGCGTCATGCACAAGGTTTACGAATTGCCGCCACCGGTGATGATGGCGGTAACGTCGCGGATAAAGATACTGGCCCGGATGGACGTCGCCGAAAAGCGTCGGCCACAGGATGGCCGCGTCAAGACGCGTTCTCCTGGTGGTCGCGAAGTGGAATTGCGTGTGTCGAGCATGCCGACCGCATTCGGCGAGAAGATCGTCATGCGCATCTTCGACCCCGACATCGTCGTCAAGGAATTCGCCCAGCTGGGTTTTTCCAAATCCGAAGAAGCGTCGTGGCGCGCAATGGTCGAACGCCCGCACGGCATCGTGCTCGTGACCGGGCCGACCGGTTCGGGCAAGACCACCACGCTGTACTCGACGATGAAGGTTCTGGCCCAGCCTGAAATCAACCTGTGTACGGTCGAAGATCCGATCGAAATGGTCTCGCCCGAGTTCAACCAGATGCAGGTGAACCCGGCCATTGATCTGGACTTCGCCGCCGGCGTACGCACGCTGATGCGGCAGGACCCGGACATCATCATGGTCGGCGAAATCCGTGATCTGGAAACTGCCCGGATGGCGGTGCAGGCATCACTGACCGGCCATCTGGTGCTGTCGACCTTGCACACCAACGATGCGCCCAGTGCGTTCACGCGATTGCTCGACTTGGGACTGCCCAGTTACCTGCTGCAATCGACCCTGAGCGGGATCGTCGCGCAGCGACTGGTACGCACCTTGTGTCCGCATTGCAAACAAGCGGGGCAAGTCGATTCTGATGCATGGGCTGCGCTGGTGGCCCGCTGGCGCCTACTGCCGCCGAAAAGCATATTCAATCCGGTCGGCTGCCTCGAGTGTCGAAAGACGGGGTTTCTGGGTCGCACCGGCATCTACGAAATGTTGCAGATCACGCCGGCCGTGCGTTCGCTGATCCAGCCGAATATCGAATCGCTGCGTATGGCCGAAGCAACGCACGCCGCGGGTATGCGGCCTCTGCGCGTGTCGGCCGCCGCACAAGTTGCGCGCGGCGTGACCACGATCAGCGAAGTGATGAAGGTACTGCCGCCCGGCGACTGACCAGGGCTGCTCTGATTAACCCCACGCCTGTACGGGGTTGATCGAGGGATCCCTCAGTCCGTGCTGGCTTGCTCTGGCGTTGAGCGAGAGTGGATCGTCATTCGCGCCGCGACGATGCCGGCTTCGTAGAGCAGGCACATCGGCACCGCCAGCATCATCATCGACAGCACGTCGGGCGGCGTCACGATGGCGGCAATGACGAAGCCGCCGACGATGGCGTAGGGACGGTTGTTGGCGAGCTGCTGTGGCGTCACCACGCCGATCGCTACCAGGATCACCAGTGCGACCGGAACCTCGAAGCACAGCCCGAACGACAGGAACAGCAGCAGCGCGAAATCAAGAAAGCGGGTGATGTCCGGCATCACCGCGACACCATCCGGCGCAACACTGGTCATGAAGTGGAACACCGCCGGCAACACCAGGTAGTAGGCAAACGCACAGCCGGCGTAGAACAGCGCGATCGACGAAATCAGCAGAGGTACGGCCAGGCGCTTCTCGCGGTGGTACAGGCCGGGCGAGACGAACGCCCACAACTGGTACAGCACCATGGGCATCGCAATAAAAACGGCGACGAAGAAAGCCAACTTCAGCGGAACCAGAAACGGTGATGCGACTTCGGTCGCGATCATCTGGCCGCCGATCGGCAGGTTCGCGATCATCGGTTCCGCGAGCCAGCCGTAAAGTTTCTTGGAGAACGGGAGCAGCACGACCAGCAACACGAGGATTGCCGCGACCGCCTTGAGCAGGCGAGAACGCAGTTCGATGAGATGGCTGAGGAAGGGGAGTTCCTCGCCTTCCTTGTCAGCTTCGCTCATGCGGATTTGGATCAGGGGCAAATGTTGAGCGCGCCGGCTCAACCCGCTCGGCGACGGGTTCGCTAGCTGTCGTGACGGATTCCGACTCGGCCACGACCTCGGTCTCTACCGGCGCAGTCGACTGCTCCGATGGCGCGTCTGCCATCGGCTTGCGAACGGCGTCGTGGATGCTGTTCGCTGCCGCGTTCACGTCGGCACGAATATCGACCGCTTCGGCCGCTTCGCGAATGCTGCGCTTGATATCGTCGGTAGCGAGTTCACGTTCGATCTCGGAACGCACCGACGCCCAGCTGTTGCGGGCACGCCGTATAAGGGCACCCGCCGTACGCGCCACGCGTGGCAGGCGCTCGGGGCCGAGCACCAGCAGTGCGACCACGGCGATCAGGGCGAGCTTGCCGAAACCGATATCGAACATCGAGCGATCCTACTTGTCGACGCGATCGTGCTCGCTGCTGCGCGTCGCATCGACGCGGTCGGTCGGCTCGACGATCGGCGGATCGGCCTTGAGGCGTGTGGATTCGTCTTCTTCGGCCATGCCCTTGCGGAAACTCTTGACCGCAGTGCCAACGTCTTCGCCGATGTTGCGCAACTTCTTTGTGCCGAACACCAGCGCTACGATGACCAGAACGATGAGCCAATGCCAGATGCTGAAACTACCCATGACGGTGTCCCGAGTGAGTGTGGAAGGCTGCCAGTGTATCGCGTGCGGCGCTAGCTGATCGTGAAGCGATCAGCACTTGCGTCCGTGTGCGCTACGTTGCGACTAGCGTGCCGAATATTCTTCCAGACGGTCGCGAAATTCGACAATGCCGGTGGGTACGTCGGTCACACCGTTCTCCAGGATGCGTCGTGGCGTAACGCCGCGACCATAAACACGCTGATTGGACTTGTTGTCGATCGAGATTACCGAACCATCCAGGGCGACGCCGGCGAACAGACCACGAGCCCGCGAGTACGAGTAGATTTCTGCCTTCAACGCGCCGTCCGTTGCTGCCGACGCGTTGCGACCCACTGGCCCAGCCGCGACCGATGCATCGGCACCCAGCGTGAATTTGCCGTGGACGATCGAATCGACGCCACGTTGGCTGCTGAAGACGAGCACGATGTCGGACGATTGCACGCCCGCCTGGAAGCCAATGCTGCCGCCGGTGATGGCGACGAAACTGGGATTGGACCAGACACCGTTCGTTTTCACCGACAACAGGCCCGAACCTCGCCGGCCACCGATGATGAAACCGGCCTTGACCACGTCGGGCACCACGGCGACGGCATAGGCACCGTCGAGCAGTTCGCGCGGGATAGCCTTGTCCGGTGCCTGCATCACTTCGCGCAGCACACGCACCGCATTCTCCGCGATTTTTACTTCGCGCTCGCCAGCTTGCGCAGTCGCCCCGGCGAACACGAGCAAGCTAGCCAGGACAGCGGCAGCTCGGGTCGAAAAGGGCCGGATCAAAACAGGCCGGAACGAAGCAGACATGTGAGACTCCATCGGTAAAGCGGCCACGATAGGTCGCCGGACTGACTACGCGATGAACGCTTCAGCTACGACGGCGACGGCGTTCGAGTCCAGCGAGCGCGATCATTGACAGCAAAAGCAGGGCCAAGGCAAGCGGCGAATTTACCGGGACCGGCACATTGGGATCGCCAACCGGCTCGGGCGGCGGCGGGACCACCACCGGACATTGCGTGGGGGCGATTACAAAGGCGTTCATCGATTGCCGGCGCAGGGCGCTCGGCCCAGTGATATTGCCGAGGTTGGTGATCGCGCCGGTGCTGGTATTGATCGTAGCCAGATCACTCCAGTTGACGAGCACCGTGCTGCCGGGCGGACCCGGGTTGTAGCTGAGCGACGCATACAAGGTGCCGTCTTCGTCGAAGTTCATGGCGACAACGTTTACCCATGGCAGGGCCGGGCCGTAGCTGCCAACCATGGTTGTCACGGCGGTTGCCATGTTGATCCGGTAGAAGCCGGTGTCGCCCTGGCCACCAGCACCGTACAAGGTGTCGCCATACGCTACGACGCCAGTGATCTTGTGGCCCATCGAGCCAATCAGGGTGGGCTGAGCGGTTGCCGGGTCAACCTTCCACAATTGGCCGGTCACGGCTGATGCCAACCAGTAATTGCCGTCGCAACCGACCGTCATGCTGAGATCGAGCGTGGTGCCGAACTGGCCGCTTCCGTCCAGATTCAAGTTGCCGGTTACCGTCGCGGCTCCCGTACTCTTGTTGATGCGAAGCAGCGCGCGCAGGTTGCCCGATACCGCGATCAAGTCCCCATTCGGAAGCAGGTTCAGGCCACGAATTTGCCCGATCAGCTGTCCATTGGAAAAGCCGGAAAATCCAACGTAGCTCGCGATGCGGGTGTCGAGATTGATTCGGTACAGATCGGTGAACGCGACGCCGAACGCGGTACGCGTTGCAGCATCCGGCTCGGCTTTGCCCACGACTTGGGCGCCGCAGGGAATTGCGGCGACAGCAAGAACAAGCAGCGCTGTTAGTCTGGCGAACGAAAGCATGGGGCGGTGGTATCTTGTTGCATCCTGCGCTGAACGCGCATGTTCCCCCACTTTAGCAGTATTTCCTGTATGAACAAAGCCTTGCGCGTGTCTCAGCGCCATCTTCCTCAAGCCGGCACGGGCTGTGTCCGGACTTCGCCACCGCCGCTACATGCTGTGGTTGCGCCATGACGAACGGGGTGTTGCTGGTCAATCTGGGTACGCCGGACGCGCCGACTACGGGCG
Source organism: Dokdonella sp. (assembly GCA_049661925.1). Lineage (GTDB taxonomy): Bacteria > Pseudomonadota > Gammaproteobacteria > Xanthomonadales > Rhodanobacteraceae > Dokdonella. Next base: position 10,393 of record JBATAQ010000010.1, on the reverse strand, counting down.
CGGTTCGCCGCTATCTGGCCCAATTTCTTGGCGATCCACGTGTCGTTGATCTGCCGCGCGTGCTTTGGTGGCCACTCCTGCATGGCGTGATCCTGAACATTCGTCCGGCTCGCTCTGCAAAGCTCTATCGCGCGGTCTGGACCGAACGTGGCTCGCCACTTGCCACCGGCACGGCTGATCTGGCCAGTGCCGTCGCCAGCCAGCTGGAGCCGGACTGGATCGTCCGCGACGCCATGCGTTACGGCAATCCGGGAATCAACGTCGTGCTCGAAGAACTCGCGGTGCACGACCTGCGTCGGCTATTGGTTATCCCGCTGTTTCCACAGTATTCGGCGACCACATCGGCCTCGGTTTTCGATGCGGTCACCAGCAAGTTGCAACAGTGGCGGCGTGTGCCTGAATTTCGATTCGTGGCCGACTACCACGTTGAGCCAGCCTATATCGATGCGCTCGCGGCGAGCGTGCAAGCGCATTGGGCGCAGCACGGTCGCGCAGATCGATTGATGCTGTCGTTCCATGGCATTCCCCAGCGCTACGTGCGCAATGGCGATCCCTACCAAGCTCAGTGCGTGGCGACGGCGGCAGCGCTGCGTACGAGATTGGATGTGGATGACAAGTACTTGATGCTTTGCTACCAGTCCCGTGTCGGGCGCGAGCCGTGGCTCATGCCCTACACCGACCTGACCCTGGCTGAGCTGCCCAAGCAAGGCGTGCGTTCTATCCAGGTGATGTGCCCCGGTTTTGCCATCGATTGTCTGGAAACCCTCGAAGAGGTCGCGATCACGAATCGTGAAGTGTTCGAACACGCTGGCGGCGAGCGCTACGAATACATCCCCTGCCTCAACGACAGCGCCGCACAGGTTGGCTTGATGGCTGGACTGATTGCGCGAAACGGCAGCGACTGGGTCAGCGATCAGGAGTCTTCCGATACGTGAGCCGAGCTCCGACCGAACTGCGGCTGCCATTGCGTCACCTGACGCTGGCCGCAAAAGCCTGGGGCGATCCTTCATCTCCGCCGCTGCTTGCCCTGCATGGCTGGCTCGACAACGCCGCCAGTTTCGACGGTTTGGCGCCTTTGCTGAAGGATCACCATCTCATCGCCATCGACTTGGCCGGCCACGGTCGCTCGGATTGGCGCAACGCCGCCGCTTCGGATTATTGGCTCGACTACCTCGACGACATTGATCAGGTTTTCCATCATTTCGGCTGGACCAACACCGATCTGCTCGGGCACTCTCTGGGCGGGACGCTGGCCAGCACTTATGCTGCGGCATTCCCCGAGCGCGTGCAGCGCCTGGTACTTGTCGAAGCACTCGGTCCACTGCCACTGCCAATCGAGCAGACCGTGCCGCAGCTGCGCAAGGGGATTGCCGCGAGAGCGGCATTTGCTCCGTCGGCGCTACGCGTATTCGCCGACGTGGAGCAGGCGGCGCAAGCGCGAATGCGCGCCAATGATCTCAGCCACGCAGCAGCGATGACGCTGGTCGAGCGCGGGTTGCTAAAAGTCGATGCGCCTTCGGTCAGCGGCTATCGTTGGTCTACCGATCCACGGCTGTTGCTGCCCAGTTTGCAGCGCTACAGCGAAGAACAGGTGTTGGCGATACTCGATGGGATTACCGCTCCGACTTTATTGATACTGGCCGATCCGGCACACCCCTACGCGCGAACGGCCGCCATGCAATCGCGACTCGACCACGTCGCACGCATCGAATGCATTCGCCTGCCCGGCAACCATCACCTGCATCTGGAAAATCCGCAGCCAGTGGCGGCTGCCATCAACGATTTCCTGGCGCCGTGTACGGGCGTTTGACGAGAAGATTTCACGGTCGTGCGACGATGACGTAGCGCAGCGCAATCCAGCTGATCGACAGCATTGGTTGGCGAATGACCACATCCGAGAAGCCCGCTGCGTTGAGACGGTCGACAACGTCCTTGCCATAGTCGCGAAACACCAGGATGCCGTCGCCCGCTCGCCATGGATCGGTGTGGTACGCCGGCTCCAGCAGATGTTCAACCTGTCCCCGCGAATCAAGACGCACCCGTTCAACGGTGACCGCAGCGGCAGAAAGTGGCACGGTGAAGATCATGCAGCCGTTGTTGCGTAACACGCGGCGCAGTTCGCAAAACGCGGCAGCGTCATCCGGAACGTGCTCCATGATTTCGGAGTGGGTAATGAGATCGAAGCTCTCGTCAGCATAGGTGAGGCGCTGCACGTCTTCGTTCCTCACGCCGGCGCTGAAACTACCGCGTTCGACTTCGCTCGAATATTCGGAAAATGCGGCATGCCCGGCGCTGCGCTCAAGAAACTCCACGAGCGGACCGTGCGCAGAGAATTCGCAAACGTCCAATCCCGACAAATCGGGGGCTTCATCGCGGATCATGCAACCCACAGACAGGTGCACGATGCTCGCCGTGCACTGAGCGCAGCGCACGCCTTCGTCGCGCGCGTTCAAGCGCAGGAACACGGTCGGACCGCAAAATGGACATTGACCCCTGGCGGCGCTGAATTCCTGAACTTGCAGGAGACTCCAAGCTCCACGCAAGCGCCGCAGTATCGTCAACGCGCTCTCAGGGATCCACCTGGTGTAAATGCGCTTGCGTCTCTCCGCTCTCAACGCTTACTCACGTTTCCACGGTTACCAGGCGAGCCAATTCGGCCTTGATCGCCTGGCCATGCAGGCGTAGCCATTCGCGTTGTTCGTGCCAGTTCGGATAGAGCACTTCAACCTGACGCCAGAAACGCGGCGAGTGGTTGCGAACCTTCAAGTGGCAGAGCTCGTGGATCAGCACATAACGCAGCGTCGATGGCGGAGCGAGCGCGAGGGCGAGATCGAGACTGACTGTGTCGCGCGTGTCGAGACTGCCCCACAGGCTCTTCAGCGGGCGGATGCGAAATCCGCTCGGTGCAGCACCCAGCAGCGGGCAGTACTGGCCCAGCCAGCGCGCGATGTCGCGCCGCATCTGTGCTTCGAGATACGAGCGCAGCAGGCCGCGCGCGGTCTGCTGCGACGAGCGGCGACTGCGCACCGGAACGGTGATCTGCAACTGGTCTTCGACGCGTTCTATCTTCGGCCATTCGCCATCCAGCCACAGCAGGTCGAGCACATCGCCGCGCAGCGTGATGGTGGTGTCGCGACCTACCTTGAGTGGAATGACCGGCAAGTCCAGATGCAGCTCGCCGAGCTTGCGCTGCAACCATTCGCCGTGCTCAGTAATAAAGGCGAGCACCTGTGGCATTCGAATTCCTTTCGGGCAGGTCACCTGCGCACCGGCGGCCGTCACGGTCAGACGCAGGCGCCGCGCGCGTGGGTGCAGGCGGCGGCGCACGCGGATGGTCGCACCATCGGCGGTTGCCAGTTCCAGGAAGTCTTCTTCTGCGGGCGTTGCCATGGGTTTCGAAGGGTGCGGTTTCCTGCCCGGGCGTTGCCGCTCAGGCTTGGTCAGTCGGTCGCTTGATGTTGAACCAGGACTCCAGCGCTTCCAGCAGACGACGGATTTCCCCGGTCATCAGCAGGAAGGTCGCGTCCAGTTCGGCCCGAGCCGATTCCAGCGAACTTTCGTCGATCTCGTCGAGCACGATATCAAGGAATCGCAGCTTGCGGATGACCAGGTCTTCGCCGAGCACGAAATCGATGCGGTCGTCGAAGGTCAGGCCCAACTGGAACACCTGTTTGCCGGATTTCAGGTGTTCCTTGATCTCGTCCAGTTCCAGGTCCTGGCGGCGGCAACGGACGATGGCACCGGACTCGGCCGGGTCACGCAATTCGCACTCGTCTCCGAGCACAAGGTTGGCCGGTAGCTTGCCGCTGGCCAGCCATTGGGTGAGAAGTGCGCGCGGCGATTCTTCCGGTGCCAGCGGAGTAGCCGGGAAACGACCAACGGCATCACGGACCTGGCTGACCGCTTCCTCGGCATTCTTGCGGCTGGCCGTGTCGATGACGATCCAGCCCTGGGCAAGATCGAGATAAGCGAACTGGCGCGTACTGCGAACGAAGGCGCGCGGCAGCAAGTCGGTGAGCACTTCATCTTTCAGGCGCTTGCGCTCGCGTGCGCCGACGCGGCGTGCCTCTTTCTCGGTGATCTCGGCAAGCTTGTTCGCGAGCTCATCGTTGATTACCGACGAGGGCAACAGCTTGTCTTCGCCGCCCACAGTAAACAGGGTGAAGTCGCCCACCCGATGGACCAGCTCATCGGAGTCACGCCCGAATGGCGACACGAAGCCGCGCGTCATCATCTCGATCGGTCCGCACGGACGCAGCCGGTGCTGGTCGAGCGAGGTTTCAACGTTCGCGAGATCGGATGATGTGGCAGGAGAAAAGCGGAACAGGCTGAGATTGCGGAAGAACATGGAAGCTGAAGACCTTGGGAATCGAGAGAAACGAACGATGGCAATGTCGTGCTGACGCGGGTAGTGTCCATCACGACCCCGCCGTCAGCGAAAGCGTCGCTGGACAGTGCGGGATGAATGCGGCGCAGCGCAGCCCGCCATTGTAAGCCGTCGCTGCCGAGATGACTGGAATGCCGTGATCCGAAACGGCTGCAGCAGCGCAGCGCATCGAAAGGGTTACAGCCGCTACACTTGTAGGGTGCTTTGAGCAAGTCCAAACAGGCTGCATGATGTCCGGAGGGTTCACAGATTGGTGCGCGTGGCGCCGTGCAGGCTGGCCGCCTGGTCAAGCCGCTTGTGCCGGTCTGGGAGCCTTCCGGGCACCACCCGACGGCTTAAAATCAGTGCATGTGACGCCTGCTTGGACTTGTTCAGAGCACCCTTAGATGACCCTGCCGTTCTCCGACGATCCCGCCATGCTGGCCCGCAAGTTGAGCGAGTTGCGCGACGAGCATCGCAACCTTGATACCGCAATCGCGCGCCTGTCGGCCGATCCGGTGCTGGGTGACGTGCTGCACATCAAGCGGCTGAAGAAGCGCAAGCTGAAATTGAAGGACATGATCGCCTGGATCGAGAACAAGCTGATCCCCGACATGGATGCGTGAGAGTCGCGACTAATCGTTGCCGTCGGGGGCTTCAACCGATTTCTCGACCAACTTCTCGACCGCAGTCGCCGGCTTTGATCCTGCTTTTTCGACTTCCGGGGTTTCCGCAATCGCCGAGCGCTTGTCGGCGGTGAGCTTGAGGATGCCGTGGCGGATTTCGCGGCTCAACACCACGCGCGCATCACGGGCGACTTCTTCAAGTTGTTCGTCGTAGTCGAGCTTGCCTTCTTCGTTTGGCCAGACAAGTTTTCGTTCGCGCAATTTCTGGATGAAGGCGCGGAACAATGACTTGTCGAAAAACTCCGGCGCGTTGACTTCGTTGAGCAAGCTCAGCCGCTGCGCGGTGAGATGGCAAAGGTTCTCCAGCTCGCCCGCACTGAGATTACCGCGACCGTGGCGAACCAGCGCGATCAATGCAATGTAGTGACGCTCAAAGGTCTGCAACAGGCTCTGCGCGATGCCACGCAAAAGATACGCCTTGTCGGACTGGCCTGGGCTGCGGCTGAGCGTGGTGCCTTCTGCGCCGCGACTGTCGAGCAGTCCTCGACGCACGAAAAAATCGGCCGTCGCATCGATGCGTTCGGAGAAGCCGGCACCATTCCACGGCAGGAACAATTCGTTCTTGATGAATGGATAGACCACACGGCCAAGGCGCTCAATGGTCTCGCGCGTCATCCGCCGGTTGTTGAGGAAACAGCAGGCGACCCAGGCAGCGCTGGTGAAAAGGTGCTGCACGTTATTGCGGAAATAACTGAGCAGCACCGCGTTTTCTTCCGAGCAGCGCAACACGTCGCCCAACGGATGGCTGACTCGTTCGATCCAGTGCATCTCTTCGGCGTAGGCAATGATCTCGCGGGGCTCCATTGGCGTAATGGTCACGCGATCGGAGTACGGCAGTTCGATCAGCAGCGCCTTGCTCAACGCGATCTGCGCGATCAGGTCGGCCTCGGCCAATGCGCGCGTGCGCGATGACAACAAGGCCAGCGCAATCAGGTTGATCGGATTGACGTGCGCCGCGCGATTGATGTTGATCTGGATGCGCTCAGCCAGCGTGTCGACCGCATTGGCCATCCACTCCCGCTTCTCGTTGTCACCGACATCCTGCGTCCAATCTGGGGCGATTTCATCGAGCAAGGGCTTCAGATAAATGGGCTCACCAAACGACAGCGCGACGCGACCATAACGCTTGCGTAACACGCGCAACGAGCGGAACAGCGCGAACAACGTTTCCTTCTGTTTGGGGCCGCCTGACAGTTCGCCGATGTAGGACTTGCCCTCCATCAACTTTTCGTAGCCGACGTAAACCGGCTGGAACATCACCGGCCGTCGCGACTCGCGCAGGAAGCCGCGCAAGGTCATCGCCAGCATGCCGCCGCGCGGCGCGAGCAGGCGTCCGGTGCGTGAACGGCCACCTTCGATGAAGTATTCAAGTGACACGCCGCGCGCAAAAAGCTGCGCCACGTATTCGCTGAAAACCGTGGTGTATAGCGCATTTCCCTTGAAGCTGCGACGCAGGAAAAACGCGCCACCGCGACGCAGGATCGGCCCCACAACAGGCAGATTGAGGTTGACGCCGGCAGCGATATGCGGCGGCACGATGTTGTTTTGATAGAGCTGGTAGGACAGCAGGATGTAGTCGATGTGGCTGCGATGGCAGGGCACGTAGATCACTTCGTGGCCGGGGATCGCTTCCTGCAATTTGTCCAGGTGGTGCGTGGTGACGCCGTCGTACAACTTGTTCCAGAACCATTTCAGCAGGAACGACAGCGAGCGCACCACGGGATGCGAGTAATCGGCTGCGATTTCGCGGACGTAGTGGCGCGCACGTCGCTCTGCTTTTGCTTGGCTGATGTTGTCCTTGCTGGCGGTGGCGGCAATCGCGTCACGCACGGGTACCGAATTCAGGATGCTGTCCGCCACGGTCCGGCGGTGCGAAAGGTCGGGTCCGATCACGGCTGCGCGGATGCGTCGGAAGTGCACGCGCAGCACGCGCGACAGCTTGCGCACGGTGCGTTCGGAATCCAGTTCCTGCGCCTCGGCAATAACCTGGCTCAGTAGCACCGGCCTGGAAAAACGAACGACCGTTGAGCGGCCGTTTAGCAGAAGTGCGAGCAAGCGCTGAAAACGACCGACAACCACCCAGTTTTCCGAGAACAGCACGCGAAACCAGCCTTCCTCGCGATCTGGCGCGCGGCCAACGAAGATTGAAACCGGTACCAGGCGCACGTCGCTGCCGGGATGTTCGCGCACATGGTCCAGCAGCAGACGCAGCGTTTCCGAACGCGACGGATGATGCGAACGACCAAACAGTAGCGGTCGTCGCGACAGCGCGACCACCGAGCGACGGCGTCGAATCGGCAGGTTTTCCGACGCGGCATACGGTGCCGGCAATCCCGCTTCCGAGGTGGCCTGGTCGAGGATCAGGTTGTCGGACAGGCCCTGTCGTTCGACCACGTAGACGGTCGGCAAGTCACTGGGTGGAACGAGATCGACCGGATCGGTCGGTTCCTTGCGAATCTTCAGCCAGTGACTGAGTAGCGAGCCAAGCACGCGGATATACAAAGGCGGTGGGCGGCCCAGCACAACAATGGCTGCTGGCAGAATTTCGGGCACTGCCACTGGATCGGCATCCGGCGCGCTGGTGGACACTTCGCTCCGAGCCTCGGCAGCCGTCGGCTTCACCCTTTGACGGGCGCTATCGGTTGCACGGCATCCTTGTCCGGCGTGGTTGCATCCGGTGCCGGCAGTATCAATTTTTCGATGGTGTCCTTGCTGTACCAGCGTCCGTCCTGGCGAATCATGTCGGTCTCGGTCGACAGCGACTTGCCCAGCAAGGTGAAATCGACTTTTACCTTCGCGGTATCGGCGGTGGACGAAAGCAGCGTCGGCTTGATCGAGTCCAGCGAATCATCGATCGAGAGCCCGTACAGGGCGAGGATTCTCTTGACGCCGAGGAAGGCAATCTGGCCTTTCTTCATTGCGGTGTCGTAGTCCATCGCGCGAACTTCGTCGATGGTCTTGAGCTGCAGCGAGCGGGCAGTGGAGACGGAGATTGCGATGCTTTGCTTGAGCAACTCCTGATCGCTGAATTTCGCGGTGAGCGCCCAGTCGCCGATGGCATTGATTGCATCGAGGCTCTGGCGTTTCTCGGAGTCGCTCAGGTCCTGACTTTGCTCGGCCATATTCTGGGCGAAACCGCGCGCCATATTGACGTACATCGGAACCTGGCTCTGGTACTGCTGCTCCAGCGCCTTCAACTTCGGCCCGGCCTCCGCGTAGAGCTTCGCTTCGGCATCCGGCGCGGTGAGCGGCGCCATCATGTCGGCGAACTTCTGGCGGTCCTCGTCGGTGACCGGCTCCTCGTCCTTCTGCCTGGTCCATTCTTCCTTGAACTGGGCGAATTTTTCCGGCGGCAGCGAGTTCTGCATCAGGCTGGCGAAGTCGCCAGCCTTGAGCAAGGCGGTATTCGCGGTGATCGCCGCCTCCGGTGAACCCGTGGCGATTCGGGCGACCGTCGGTGAAGCCGACGGCACATCGACTTCTTTTTCCTTCTTGCAGCCGGACGACAGGACGAAGGCCGCGGCCAGCGCGCAGGCGCGGAGCAATTGTGGGGACATGGGTGAGATACCGATGAAGAAGCCGGGGACCACTTTATCACGCGGTCGGGACGGGCCAATCGAATAAAAAAGCCCGACGGGCGTTAGCTCGTCGGGCTGAATCCGGCGCGGCCGGAACGGAAACTGTTGCTGCGTGTAGCGTGGATCTGTTCTGGTAATTCTGGTTTTGAGGTGGGCGCTATTCGAAGTCAGTCATTCGAATTGCAGGCGCATGGTAGTGGCGATTGAAAGTTCGCGCAATACATGAGCTTAGACAAGGCAAGTCACTGAAAGACAAAGACAACACTGCGCAATCAATCTCGATGCAAGCCGTCGAGCTTGCCCTGTCGACGAACATCCGCCGGTTGGCTCCATGCGTTGTTGAACAGCGCCGGCTCCCAGGAGCCATAGGTCGGGTTCGGCAGCACGAACCAGCGTTCGCCGACCCAGTTCAAGTACGGCGCGACGGCGGCCTTGCGACCGTCAGCCGTATTGGCAAGAACGTCGACAAAATCGCCGATCTGGTCGCCAATTTGCATCAACACCCGGTAATTCTGCGCTACCAGCTTGCGCCGGCAACCTTTTTCGGAGCCGTTCTGTTCGCAATCCTCGACGAGGGTGCCCAAGCCAAGAAAGACGTTTTCGCCGGCCTTGATGGGAAAACCGACCTTGGCCAGGTTGGCCAGCGTCACGTCGTTCAAATCGGCTGCACGGTTTGACAGATAGAACACCGTGACGCCCTTGCTGTCCGCGTTGCGGGCGAACTCGACCGCGCCTGGCATTGCCCGCGCCTTTTGTTCCTTGCACCATTGCGCCCACGTGAACTCGTCGAACGAGTTGCCGTCAAGTACCAGCCGGGCCTGATAGGGCGAGTTGTCGAGCGCCGTTTCGTCGATGTCGAGGATCACTGCCGGCTTCAGGTTGCGTAGCGACGTGTTGCCGCGTTCGTCGCTGGAAAGCGCATCCCAGGTTGGATCGGCGAGCGCCTGGTCTAGTCGCTCGCCCGCGTCGCGATAGGCCTGCAGGTAGATCATGTCGTGTTCGATCGCCGTCTGCGTCCACGCCACGGCGTTGAGATTGTCGTTGGTACTGACGATGGACGCGGTCGTCGTCGATGTCGTCTCCGCCCGCGTCGGTTGTTCCATCACACGGTGCTGCGCGCAAGCGGCCAACATCAGCAGGGCAGGGACAAGGATGGGCAATCGATTCATCACGGTCATGGAACGGCCTGCGGATTGAAGGGGCGATTGTAGGGGTACTCTGATCAATCCCGCACAAGCGGCACCGAACTGTCTGCCAGCAGATCAAGGCGCATCGCCGAAGGCAGACTGGCCGTCTGGCAAGGCGGCGCAACACGGAGCTTAGGGCAGACAGATCGGCCCCAACGGGTTGATACCAGATGACGGGGTGATGTCAGGAAGGCCCTCACATCGACGCGCGCGGCTTGTCCAGGCGGCCAGCCTGCACTTCGCAGGCCAGCCTGCACTTCACCACGCACCCCAATGTGAAAACCTTTCTGACATCATGTCGCCTGCGTGGAGTTGATCAGAGCACCCCTGGATCGCCGCAGTCTATTACAGCACCGCCACTCGCCCCGAGACCACCACCGATGCCTGACTATCCGTCGCCCAGACTGACCGCGATCACCTGCGTGCTGACCGGCATCGCGTTGTTGCTGGTGGTCTCGTTGCACCAGCTTCCTGCGCTGCTCGCAGGCCTTTTGGTTTTCGCGTTGGTCACCGCGCTGGATCCGCCGCTGCGGCGAATCACTCCAGGTACCCGTGCCGACTGGCTGGTGGTGCTGT
>JBATAQ010000009.1:0-11284 GCA_049661925.1 Dokdonella sp. | reverse complement strand
GTGTAGCCGCGTGAGGCCATCAGATTCGCAGTGTTGTCGGTCACCGTCTTCGGTACGCCGCCACCTTCACCGGCTGTGTACTCGCCGATCAGCACCTTGTTGTCGCCCAGTCCCAGCATCCACATGTCGATGTGCTGGGTTGAGTCGTAGTTGGATGGAAATGGGTCGGTCAATGTGACATTCAAACCCTGGTATTGCAGGTAGTCGTCCTTGATCTGCTGTTCGCTCACAGCGGAATTCTCGTTGGCGATCAAGCGCGTCATGAACGCGTCGCGATTGCGGAACAAGTGGAAGTTGCCGCCACCGTGGATCAGTGGAAGGTCGTAGCGCGCCTCGTTCCAGGACGATGCCAGCAGCGCCGGGAATGCGTTGTCTACTGTTCGTGGTGGACGGTTGTACGTGTGATCGATGATGCCGCGATGGCCACCGTCGTTGATGAATCGTGGGCCGTAATCACGCATCCATACGCTGCATACATTGTTCCCATTGCAAGGCTGGATGATAAAGCGGATGTAGGCCATGTTCGTGCCGGCACCGGCCAACGCGCTGCTTGCGCTGGCTTGCTGGCTGCTGCCGGTGACCACGACGTAGACATAAGCCGGCTGCGCAGCTGTCGTCAGCGGCACGGCCATCGCCGTGATCACCGAGGTGAAGCTTCCCCAGCGCACCAGGATGCCGTCGGTCGGCTCGTATTCGGCTTGAGCGCGGACAGGCGCGGTCGGCGGTGCGCTGATCTGCGCCGGAATCCACGCCGGCACGAAGTTGGCCAGTTCCTCGGCGCTGAATCCGCGCGGTAGTGGATTCGGGTTGTCGTCGACCAGGGTCGCCAGATAGGCCGGATCGGCCTGCTTCGGCGCGATGTGCCCGCCGGTCAACGGCGTGGCTGCATCCGCGATTCCACCGGACAGAACCAGCACCGCTGCGAAAAATGTGTGACGCATGGACCGGCCCCGCAATGGTCGAGTGGCTTACGGTAAACGCCCGCGTCGCCGATGCCAAGTGCGTAATCGCGCTGCGTTACCATGACGGTCTTTCCGCAGCGCAGACCAGCCATGACCTACCCTGCCCGTGACCGCCTGCTGGCCGAACTCGATTCGATCCGCGAGCAAGGCCTGTACAAGACCGAGCGCATCATCGCGACGCCGCAGTCGGCGACGATCCGCACCAGCGATGGCCGCGAGGTGCTCAACTTCTGCGCCAACAATTATCTTGGCCTGGCGGATCATCCCGACGTGATCGCGGCGGCGAAAGCAGCGCTCGACACACACGGCTTCGGCCTCGCCAGCGTTCGCTTCATCTGCGGCACGCAAGACTTGCACAAGCAACTTGAAGCTGCGATCTCGAAATTCTTTGGCACCGAAGACACCATCCTCTACACCAGTTGCTTCGACGCGAATGGCGGTCTGTTCGAGACGATCCTGACCGACCAGGACGCGGTAATTTCCGACTCGCTCAACCATGCCTCAATCATCGATGGCATTCGCCTGTGCAAGGCGCAGCGTCGCCGCTACGCGAACAGCGACATGGCGGAGTTGGAGAAACATCTGGTCGAGACCAGCGGCCTGCGCACGCGCCTGATCGCGACCGACGGCGTGTTCTCGATGGATGGCTACATCGCCAAGATTGACGAGATCGTCGCGCTGAAAAAGAAGTACGGCGCGATGCTGATGGTCGACGACTCGCACGCGACTGGCTTTGTCGGGCCCACAGGGCGCGGCTCGCCGGAACTGTTCGGCTTGATGTCGGAAGTGGATGTATTCACCTCGACGCTGGGCAAGGCGCTCGGCGGTGGATCGGGCGGCTTCACCACGGGTCGCCAGGAAATCGTCGACCTGCTGCGTCAGCGTTCGCGTCCTTATTTGTTCTCGAACACGCTGCCGCCACCGCTGGTCGCGGCCAGCCTCAAAGTGTTCGAAATGCTGTCGGCCAGTACCGACCTGCGTGATCGCGTCGATGAGAATGCCCGCTACTTCCGCTCGCAGATGACCGAAGCAGGTTTCGACATCCGCCCCGGAACGCACCCGATTGCGCCGGTGATGTTGTACGACGCCAAGCTCGCCCAGCAGTTTGCCGCCGAGTTGCTGGATGAGGGGATCTACGTGATCGGCTTTTTCTATCCAGTGGTGCCGCAGGACCAGGCACGCATTCGCACCCAACTGAGCGCTGCGCACACGCGTGAGCAGATCGACCGCGCGGTTGCCGCGTTCGTCACGGTGGGTCGCCGTCTTGGCGTCATCAAATAATCGAGTGTGACGATGATTCCGAAAAAATTCCGCGCATTTCGCATTCATAGCGACAAGGACGGCCACCGCGCCGGCATCGAACAGACATCGCTCGGTGACTTGTCGGCAGGCGAAGTCGTCATCAAGACGGCGTATTCGTCGGTCAACTACAAGGACGCACTGGCCGGCAGCGGCAAGGGTCGCATCCTGCGCGAGCCAACCTTGATTGGCGGCATCGATGTCGCAGGCCATGTGGTCGAGTCCAGCGACCAGGCATTCAAGGAAGGTGACGCAGTGCTCTGCACCGGCTGCGGCCTTTCCGAAACGCGCGATGGCGGCTACAGCGAATTCGCGCGCTTGCCGGCCAAGTGGACGGTGCCGTTGCCGAAGGGATTGAGTTTGCGCGAGTCGATGGTCATCGGCACAGCCGGATTCACTGCCGCGCTGTCGCTGTACCGCATGTTGCAGAACGAGCAGAAGCCCGAACACGGCCCGATCGTGGTCACTGGCGCAACCGGCGGCGTCGGCATGCTCGCCATCGATATTCTGAGCCAAGCCGGTTTTGAGGCGCACGCGATCACCGGCAAGAGCAACCGCTTCGATTTCCTGATTGGCCTCGGCGCGAAACAATGCATCTCGCGCACCGACCTGCACTGGGGTCAAAGACCGCTGGAAACCGCGCGCTGGGCTGGCGCCATCGACAACGTCGGCGGCGACATGCTGGCCGGCCTGACTCGCGTGATTCAACCATTCGGCAATATCGCGATCTGCGGCAACGCGGCCAGCATCGAACTGGCGACCACGGTGATGCCGATGATCCTGCGCGGGGTGAGCTTGCTGGGTATTTCCTCCGCCAACACGTCGTCGTCCATCCGCGCCGAAGTCTGGAAACACCTTGCCAGCGACTGGAAACCGGCCCATCTCGACAGCATCCAGACCAAGGATGTCAGCCTCGACGAGCTGCCTGGCGTATTCGACGCCATGACGTCAGGGGATTCGTTCGGCCGCACTTTGGTCACGATCAGCGGAGAAAAGCCCGCGTCGACAGGGAAAACACGCAAAAAGAAGCGTCGAGCTTGAACCGCGTCACACTAACCAGACCCCGGCGCTGGTCCGAATGCCGCCCTCTGGCTAGAATCGTGGTTCCACCTTTTTCGGCCGAGCCATGGCACGTATCCTGATCGTCGATGATTCACCTTCCCAATTGGTCGTGCTCCGACGCATCGTCGAGAAGCTCGGCCATGAGGTGATCACGGCTGACGACGGGGCCGCCGGGGTCGAAGCCGCCAAGCTGCACCTGCCGCATTTGATCCTGATGGACGTGGTGATGCCGAACCTCAACGGTTTCCAGGCCACCCGAACCATCGCCAAGGAACCGCGCACCTCGCATATCCCGATCGTGCTGGTCACCACCAAGGATCAGGACACCGACCGCATCTGGGGCGAGCGCCAAGGCGCCAAGGCTTACGTCACAAAGCCGGTCAACGAAGCGGAGTTGGTGAAGACCTTGAAGGAATTGCTGCCGGCGTAACCGTCGCGTTCCGATACGTCGGCGATGGATGCACTTGTAGGGTAAGATGCAGGCTTTTGCAGGGTGGAACCGGCACCGCCGATTCCACCAGCAGATCGCATCACCGCGACACCAATTCGAACCGCGTCATTGGCGTGCGGTGGAATCTCCCGCGGGGTTGACCGGCTCCGCTGTTGTGAAGCGCCTCACCGTACGTGATGCAGGCTTTTGCAGGGTGGAACCGGCACCGCCGATTCCACCAGCAGATCGCATCACGGCGACACCAATTCGAACCGCGTCATTTGCGGGCGGTGGAATCTCCTGCGGGGTTGACCAGCTCCGCTGTTGTGAAGCGCCTCACCGTACGTTCACGATGCAGGCATTTCGCGGCTTGATAACGCTACTCCGACGCGTCAGTGTCGAAGCTCTTTGCCAGGTTCTCGTACGCTTCCTTTTGCGCATCGGTAGCCGGCAGCGGAATGCGGATGTCGACCGCGACGATCTGGTCACCCTTGGTCGCACCGGGCCAACCACGACCACGCAATCGCAACTTGCGGCCACTGTCCGATCCAGCCGGAATCTTCAGCTCAACGTCGCCGCTCATGGTCGGCACCGTCACCGTCGCGCCCAGCGCCGCCTGCCATGGCGTGATCGCGACGTGCGTGATCAGGTTGCGGCCTTCCAGTTGATACCGCGGGTCGGGTCGATAGAGCACCTCCAGCAACAGATCGCCCGCTGGCGCGCCACCACTGCCAGGATGACCCTGGCCGGCCAGCCGAATCTGCTGACCGGCGAGGATGCCGGCCGGAATTTTCACATCCAGCGAGCGCTCGCCGGTCGGACCATCGCGCAAGGTGATGCGCTCGCGACCGCCCACGTAGGCTGTGCGCAGGTCGATTGCCAATTGTGCCTGCAGGTCGCGCCCGCGACGTGGCCCAGCGCGACCGCCTGCGCGAGCACGCCCGAACACCGATTCAAAGAAATCGCTGAAATCGGCGCCCTCGCCGAAGTCCGGTCCGTCGCCGCCGGCATGGCCCTGCCAGCCGGGTGGCGGCTGGAAATCGTCGCCGGAGCGATAGCCACGCGCCTTCAGCTGGTCGTATTCGCGACGCTTGTCGGCGTCCTTCAAGGCCTCGTGGGCCTCGTTGACTGCCTTGAACTTCTCTTCGGCTTCCGCTTCCTTGCTGACATCGGGATGGTACTTGCGCGCAAGCTTGCGATACGCCGTCTTGATTTCGGCGTCGCTGGCATCGGCTTTTACACCGAGGATTTCGTAGTAGTCCTTGAACTGCATGCGGATCAGACCCGTTGTTAAACGAAACGGCCCGCAGTGACAGCAATCACTACGGGCCGAACCGACATCTTAGTGCGCTTGACCGTCGATCAGGCGCGCGTTGTTCAGCCGTTGACCGACCATTACCCGTTTACAGAAATTCGACGCGGCGTGCTCTGCGGCTTTTTCGGGATCGTGATCTCCAGAACACCATGGCGACCGCTGGCGCTGATATTTTCGGCATCGGCGCTGTCAGGCAAGGCAAAGCGGCGATGAAATCCACCGACAGTGCGCTCAGCGCGGCTCGTGGTCACACCTTCAGCATCGGCTTCGGCGCTACGCTCGCCTTTGATAGTGAGGATGCCCTTGTCCATGTGGATTTCGATTTCCTTGGGGTCCACACCAGGTACGTCGGCAAGGATCACGAAACGCTGGGGCTCCTCGCGGATATCCACGGAAGGGGACCACTGGCTGGTGACCACGCTCGACGAATCGGCATCGTCACGGTTGAAGAAGCGCTCGAACGCGTGGCGCATGTCGGCGGGCGTAGCGGTTGGGTTGGACGAGCTGTGATTGAAATGGGTGCGGCGTGCAATGTTCATCGATGACTCCATCAGTTGGCGCGGCAGTTGACGCCGCATGGGCAAAAAAGTGAGGCTGCGTTCCCTGCTTTCAAGTCCACCAAGGAAATCCGATGACGATCAAGATTGGCGACAAGATTCCCGCTGCCACCCTCAACACGATGCGCGACGGCATCCAGGCCGTCACCACCGACGAATTGTTCGGTGGCAAGAAGGTCGTGCTGTTCTCCGTGCCCGGCGCGTTCACGCCGACCTGTTCGGCCAAACACTTGCCCGGCTACATCGAAAAGATGGAGGCATTCAAGGCCAAAGACATCGACGTCGCCTGCATGGCCGTCAACGATGCGTTCGTGATGGACGCCTGGGCGAAAAGCCAGAACGCACCCGACGATCTCATCATGCTGGCCGACGGCAACGCCGTATTCGCGGAGGCGATGGGCCTGTCGCTGGACGCCAGCGCATTTGGCATGGGCAAGCGCTCACAACGATTTGCTCTCTACGCCGAGGACGGCATTGTCAAGCAGTTGCATATCGAGGCACCGGGCGAGATGAAGGTGTCGAGCGCCGAGTCGATGCTCGAAGCGGTGAGCTAAGCGCCGATTCAATCAGGCGCTGGCATCTCGACTGACATGCCAGCGCCGACTGCGCCAGCCGGGGCCGGCAGACAGATCGTCGGCCGCCAGCACGAGGCGCAAACCTTGATTTTTCGCCAGCAAATCGACAACAGCCGATTCGCTGAGTGGATGCATTTCGAATACGTTCCAGCGCCGCCACGCGATACGGCGGAACACGTTCATCCATCGGTTGGATAGTCGCTTGTAGACGCGACCGCGCGAGCTGTCGTCGCTGCCGATGACGAACTGGAACATGACGATGCCACCCGGTGCCAGCACGCGGAAGAAATCGTCGATATAGCCGATCTGCAAGGCGGCCGGTATGTGCTGCAGCACGATGCAGCAGCTGAGAAAATCGACGCTGCGATCAGCAATCAGGTCCAGCCGCGTGCCGGTGTTCTCGCGAAAAGCGATGTTGGATATATCGGCATTCAATCGACGCGCAGTTCGCACCATGCTGGTCGAAACATCAAGGCCGATCACCGTCCCGAAGTGCCGGCTTAGCGCACGCGTCAGGCGCCCTGCCCCGCAGCCAAAATCAATGGCGAGACGTCGCTGCTTTGGCAAGCCCAGCGGTGGCAACACGATGTCCATCTGGTTGTCGATCTCGTCGCGGCCACTGGCGAAGAAGTCGTCCACGTCCCAGCGACCACCACGCTTGTCGGGGCTGGAGAGCACTGCCCACAACGGATCATCGCTACCCAGCCGTTGCCAAGTGCGGCGCACGCGTTCCAGCTCAGTCGTCATTGGCGATTGCCGCTCCATTGCGGCAGCAGGCGCAACCACGGCGTGATCAGGTTTCGACCAACTCGACGCCGTCCAGTCCCTGGCTCAAGGAGTGCGCGTCGCCGGACTGGGCCAGCTTGATGCGCAAGCGCACCTCGTTGCTTGAATCGGCGTGGCGCAATGCATCCTCGTATGAAATTTCGCCGGCGTGGTAGAGCGCGACCAGGCTCTGGTCGAAGGTGATCATGCCCAAGTTGTTGGACTCCTTCATCACGTCCTTCAACTTGTGGATTTCGCCCTGGCGGATGTAGTCCTGCACCAGCGGCGTTCCCAGCAAGATTTCGATCGCGATGCGGCGTCCCTTGCCGTCGGGCGTCGGAATCAACTGCTGTGCGACGACGCCCTTGAGGTTCAGCGAAAGATCCATGAACAACTGGGTGCGGCGGTCATCCGGGAAGAAGTGGACGATGCGGTCCATCGCCTGGTTGGCGTTGTTCGCATGCAACGTGCAAAGACACAAATGACCCGTTTCCGAGAAGTTGATCGCGTGTTCCATCGTTTCGCGGGTACGCACTTCGCCAATCATGATCACGTCTGGCGCCTGGCGCAGCGTGTTCTTCAGCGCGTTTTCCCAACTGTCGGTATCGATGCCGACTTCGCGCTGGGTAATGATGCAGCCCTCGTGGCGATGCACGTACTCGATCGGGTCTTCGATGGTGATGATGTGGCCGGATGAATTCAGATTTCGGTAGCCGACCATCGCTGCCAGCGAGGTCGATTTACCGGTACCGGTCGCGCCGACAAAGATGATGATGCCGCGCTTGGTCATCGCCAGATTCTTGATGATGGGCGGCAGGCTCAGTTCTTCAACAGTCGGGATTTTCATCTCGATTCGGCGCAATACCATGCCAACGCTGTTGCGCTGGTAGAAGCACGAGACGCGGAATCGCCCAACGTTGCTGACGCTGATCGCGAACTGGCACTCGTGCGTTCTCTCGAATTCCTCGCGCTGCGAGGGCGTCATCACGTTCAGCACCATGTCGCGCGATTGCTGCGCGGTCAGCGGCGATTCGGTAATTGGCGAAATACGTCCGTGCACTTTCAACGACGGCGGCACGCCCGTCGTGATGAACAGGTCGGAGGCCTTCTTGTGCACCATCAGCTTCAGGAACGAGGTGAAATCGGCGCTGCTCATGACGGTCCTCGGGATTCGCTCAGGCGGGCTACTGCGCAATCTTACACAAGCACCGGCCTGCATTCCCTGCAAAGTCGCTAGGATTGGCGTTTCCGACGGCTACGGAACCGGCCCCGCGCAATGTCTGACTCGAGTATCGAAATCCAGCAACGGCTCGAACAGATCCTGCGTGATTACGGCACGCGGCTGCGCTACCTGCTGCGCTCGCACAAGCTCGACCAGCACGGAATCGACCCCGACGATGTCGAGCAGGAAGTGCGGATTCGGCTATGGCGAGCCATCGAGCGTGACCGGTTTGGGGACTTTCATGCGTCTTATATCCAGCGAGCGGTAACCAGCGCCGTGATTGACGCCCTGCGCAGGGCCGAAGTCCGAGCTGCAGACCCGCTACCCGATGATCTGGTTGAAGGCAGTCCACTGCCGGATACGGGACCCGGGCCGGAGCGCAAGGCCACTGATGGCGAACGCATGCAGGGCTTGCAGCAGTGCCTGGCGCAGCTACCCGAGCGCCGTCGCCTGCCAATGGTCTTGCATCTGGAAGGGTTTTCGCTGCAGGAGATCGCTGATCGCATCGGCACTTCGGCAGAGGCATCCCGGAAACTGGTGACACGCGGGCTGGATGAATTGAAAGACCGTTTGCGTGAACAAGGTTTTGGTAATTTCGACGATTGACGGCAGAGAAATCATGAACAACCACATTCCAGCCAACGAAGAACTCTCCGCGCTGTATCGCAGCAGCCGGGCGACTGTCGGTGGTTTCGACGCGGAGACGCTGTTGGCGTATCTGGACGGTGGTCTTTCCCTCGAGCGCCGCGCCGACATCGATCAACAGCTTTCAGACTCCGATGCCGCTCGCTCGTTGCTCGCGATGCTGGCCGAGCTACAACCCGCGTCCGCGACCTTGGCTGACCACGTCGCGGAACATCGCGCCGACCGCCACGCTATTGCGCAGCGCAGCCAGCGCCGTGTTGCTGCACCATCTGCGCGTCCGCGCCGGGTCGCTGCGTGGTTCAGTGCCGTTGCCGCATCGGCGCTGGCCGTGATTGCGATTTTCGCTTTCCACGGCAGCCAGAAGGCGACCGACCACAAGCTCGCATCGGACAGTGCCGCTCGCGGCGATCAGATCTTCGCGATGCGCGAGGACCGCATCTTCTCGCCCGACATGGGCGGCACGGCCCGCTCAGCGGCTGCAGGCGGTTCAGACCGCGTGTTTGATTCCAGCTTTACCAAGGGCGGCTGAGGCGGCTCAAGACTCGCCAAGTTAGTCCTCGAGAACCCGGCCAAGGCCGGGTTTTTCGTTGGCGGCGTTGCGATTCTTCGGCGCGTCGCCATCTTGTCCCAGCTAACCTGCACGTCGGGAATCGCTGGTGTATCATTCGCGCCCTCGGTTTCATCCATCCATTCATCCGTATAGAAGGATATATGTCGCAATGAGCAGCTATCTGTTCACCTCCGAATCGGTGTCCGAAGGCCATCCGGACAAGATCGCCGACCAGATTTCCGACGCTGTCCTCGACGCGATCCTCGCGCAGGACAAGCGTGCGCGTGTTGCCTGCGAAACCATGGTCAAGACCGGCGTCGCCATCGTTGCTGGCGAAGTGACCACCAGCGCCTGGATCGACCTCGAAGCGCTCACCCGCAAAGTTATCCTCGACATCGGCTACAACTCGTCGGACGTCGGCTTTGACGGCGAAACCTGCGGCGTGTTGAACCTGATCGGCAAGCAGTCGCCGCATATCGCGCAAGGCGTGGATCGTGGCAAGCCGGAAGAAATGGGTGCCGGCGACCAAGGCCTGATGTTTGGCTACGCGACCAACGAAACCAAGGACTTCATGCCGGCGGCGATCTACTACAGCCATCGCCTGGTCGAGCAGCAGGCCAAGGTGCGCAAGAAGAAGAACTCGCCATTGCCATGGCTGCGACCGGATGCGAAAAGCCAGGTCACCCTGCGCTACGAAGACGGCAAAGTCGCTGCCATCGACGCCGTGGTCCTGTCGACCCAGCACGATCCCGGTATCAAGCAGAAAGATCTCATCGAAGCCGTGCGCGAGCACGTCCTCAAGCCCGTGCTGCCTGCCAAGTGGCTGCACAAGGGAACCAAGTTTCACATCAATCCGACCGGCAAGTTCGAGATCGGCGGACCGGTCGGTGATTGCGGTTTGACCGGCCGCAAGATCATCGTCGACACCTACGGCGGCTGGGCACGTCACGGTGGTGGCGCGTTCTCCGGCAAGGACCCGTCCAAGGTCGATCGCTCGGCCGCTTATGCCGCGCGCTACGTCGCCAAGAACATTGTCGCCGCCGGCATCGCCGACCGCTGCGAAATCCAGCTGTCATACGCAATCGGCGTAGCTCAGCCGACCTCCATTTCGGTAACCACGTTCGGCACCGGCAAGATCAGCGACGACAAGATCGAAAAGCTGATCCGCAAACACTTCGACCTGCGCCCGTTCGGCATCATCAAGATGCTCGACCTGATCCACCCCATGTATCAGCAAACCGCCAGCTACGGCCACTTCGGCCGCACACCGCAAGACGTGAAGCTCGCCAACGGCGAAGCCTTCACCACCTTCTCCTGGGAAAAGACCGACCGCGCTGATGCGCTGCGGGCGGACGCGAAGATCAAGTAGAGCGAGTTCGTGGCGCGCTCGACGCGCGAAACGTGCAGGAAACAAAAAGCCGCTCTCGCGAGCGGCTTTTGTACCTGGTGCCGGAAATAGGAATCGAACCTACGACCTCATCATTACGAATGACGCGCTCTACCAACTGAGCTATTCCGGCGAGGGCGCGCAGTATAGTCACTCGCCGCCGTGGCGACAACGACGCTGCGGTGTGCGCGAGGTCGCAGGCTGAGGTTGCACTGCTCGCGCCCTGTAGCGTACGAGTCGCCTCGCTCCACGTATTGACTGTCACGCGAGTGGACAAGCGTATGGTTCGTCGGGCAGCGCATCCCTGCGCGGGCAACCCACGAAAAGGACATGCGCCGCGATCCTCGCGCATACGGCAAGCGGCCTTGTCGTCCGTCGTTCGCCGACCGGAACGGGAACGAACGTCAAACGCCAGAGCATTCGCGATCGCGGACAAAGCAGCGACTCGTAGATACCGTCTTGCTCACCCATCTGCAAGCCCTGCATTGGGATCGAAGGGTTGCTGGTTTTTGAGC
>JBATAQ010000008.1:0-8188 GCA_049661925.1 Dokdonella sp. | reverse complement strand
TGGCGTGGTCGTTCAATGCCTTGCCCTGCGGTCCGAAGATCGCGCCATTGGCTTCGAGCAAATCCTTGCGCTCCATGCCCGGTCCACGCGGGCGTGCACCGACCAACAAGGCGTAGTTCGCGTCCGCAAAGGCGACGTTGAGGTCGTCGGTGGCGACCACGCCGGCAAGCGTCGGGAACGCGCAGTCATTCAACTCCATCACCACGCCCTGCAATGCCGGCAGCGCTGGCGTAATTTCGAGCAGGTGCAGGATCACCGGCTGGTCCTTGCCGAGCATGTCGCCAGCGGCAATTCGGAATAACAGCGCATAGCCAATCTGGCCAGCAGCACCGGTAACAACGACACGGACGGGAGCTTTCATGCGATCAACCTCGTAGGGGAATCAAGTTTTCGGGAGCAGCCCGGCGCGCTGCAACAACCGCTGCGTTTCATTGCGCGAATAGCCGCGCTGAATTTGTTCATTGACCAGCAGCAGCGGGATCGAGCGCGCGTTCAACAGGCGGTAGGCGCTTTCGCCAGCCATGTTTGTTTCGACATCAAGTTCGCGGAATGGAACTCGCCATTCGACAAGGTCGCTGCGCAATTTTCGGCAATAGCCACACCAGCTTGCTGACAACAACACGACGGGTTCGTTGCCTACCAAGGCGCGCAACGCTGCATGATCGACCGGGGTACGTTCGCAGCCACCGATCAGGGTGATCAACATCAGCATCGAAACAACGCGAAAGAATCTCGTCATCAAACCAGTTCAGCGAAGAAGTCCTGGATGCGTTTCAGGCCTTCCTTCAGCATCGGTTCGTCACAGGTGTAGGAAATGCGCAGCGCACGTGGCTCGCCAAACGCGCTGCCAGGTACGCAGGCGACGCCCTTGGTTTCCAGCAACGCGTCGCACAGCGCGACGTCGCTGTTGATCATTACGCCACCGTGGCATTTGCCGAATGCGACCGAGATATCCGGGAACGCGTAGAACGCGCCTTGTGGCCGAGGACACACGACGCCGTCGATTTTTGCCAGCGCGTCGAGCACGATGTCGCGCTTGGCGGCGAACTCGATGGTCTTCTGCTCAGTAACGTCCTGCGGCCCGGTCAACGCAGCCACGGCAGCAGCCGTAATCACTTCAGGCAGGCTGGTGATGTGGTTGGAGTTGAGGATGACGACCGCGCTGATGACGGACTCCGGCCCGGCGACCAGACCAACACGCCAACCCGGCATGCCGTAGGTTTTCGAGAGTGAATCGACAACGATGGTGCGGTCAGCAAGCTCGGGCCGAACATGCAGGAAGTTGTGATAACCGATGCCGTCGAAAGTGAGCCGGTTGTAGATGTCGTCGAGGATCACCCAGGTATCGGGATGCTTGGCCACGACATCGGCCAGCGCGGCAATTTCGTCGCGGCTGTAGACCATGCCGGTCGGGTTAGAGGGATTATTGAACAGGAAAACCTTCGGCTTGGTGGCCAAGGCGGCATCGAGCTGCGATGGCTTGAGCTTGTAATCCTGCTCCGGCGGGCACGGTAACAGCAACGGCTTGGCACCGACGATCTCGGCGAGGTCGACGTAGGTTGTCCAGTAAGGCGTGGCGAAAGCAATCGTGTCGCCCTCATCGAGCAGAGCTTCGGCCAGGTTGTAGAGCACATGCTTGGCACCGATACCGAACGACACGTTGCGGCGCGTGTAGCCCGGCATGCCGTTCTCTTCGAGATGCTTGATCGATGCGTCGAGCAACGCTTCGCTGCCGCGATTGGAGCCGTACTGGCCCGAGTCATTCTTCAGCGCCTGCCGCGCCGCGTCGTACACGTGTTCGCCGGGCAGAAAATTAGGCACACCGATCGAGAAACTGATGATGTCGCGACCGGCTGCCTTGAGCTGCTTCGCTTTTTCGGCGACCGCCATGATGGCGCTGGGCTTGGCGCGACCGATGCGCGTGGCGAGACTGGGCATGACCACCTCTGTATGGGAAAAGCGTGAAAAAAGCCGCCGAATTCTAGCATGTCGGCCCTGACTTCGCCGCGATGCAGCATTACCCGGATAACGCAATGTTGTGACGTATTCAGTCATCCTGTCGCCACGTTGTCTGCACACTTCGCCCTTTCGCCGTTCTGGAGTAATCCCGATGAAAGCCGTTCTCTGCGCCGCCTGCATTGTCCTCAGCCTACCCTGCATGACCAACGCGGGCAGTCGCATCACCTATCGTGGCATTGATGGTGGTGCCAGCCCGACCGTGCTGGTTGGTGCCAACAGGGTTCGCATCGATGCCGATGGCGACAACCGGATCATCATCAATCCAGACAAGGCAAGCCTGCTGGTCCTGAATCTCGCCGAGCGCGAATACACGCGCATGGACGATGCAACGCTGCTACGCCTGACCGCGCAGGTAAATGCCACGCTATCGCAGCTCGACGACGTGCTCGCCAACATGCCCGAGGAATTGCGAGGCAGCGTCGGCGACTTGATGGGTAGTGCTGGTGCCGGCGCGGGATTGAAGTCGGTCAGCTTCGTCAACACGGGCCGGAGCGGCAGCGCAGCAGGCCAACCGTGCGTCACCTGGCGAAGCGAGAGCGCTGGCGAAACGGTCGCGGAAGCGTGTATCGGCGGAATCGGTGCCTGGAATCTTGAACGCGCCGATCGCTCAACTGTAGAAGCGTCCTTGAGTCTGTTGCAGACCTGGTCACGTCAACTCCAGCGCGGAGCGCTTTCGCGCTATTTCAAGGCGACTACATTTCCAATCGACCAGGTCCCGTTGCGCGTGACGCAGTTCGATGGCGGTCGACGCAGCACCTCGGAGTTGTCTGGCAGCGATCAGATTGACGTCGACAAGGATGACTTCCAGATACCGGCTGGCTTTCGTGAGCGACCTATCGAAGTTCCCATGATAGGCCGTTGATCGACCCGTTCGACCCCAGTTGCGTCATGGCGCGACTGGCGGAACACTGTAGTCGCGTCATCGCAAAGCGTATTCAGCGTTGCCACGTCATTGTTCGGCGGGGCGGGCATCAATCAATTCAAGAGGATTGTACGATGGAACAAGGCATCATCATGACTTTCATCATCGGCCTGGTGGTCGGTGTCATCGCCAAGTTGCTCAAGCCCGGCAAGGATCCCGGCGGCTTCATCATTACCGCGCTGATCGGTATCGCTGGTGCCTTCATCGCAAAGTACATCGGCCAAGCGGTGGGATGGTATCGACCGGACGAGAGCGCAGGTTTCATCGCATCGGTGATAGGCGCGATCGTCCTGCTGGTCATCTACGGCATGGCGACACGCAAGCGCTGATCGACTTCGAACGACCGAAAATGAAAAAGACGCGCCATAACTGGCGCGCCTTTTTTGTTGACGAGTTTCGTCGTCTTACTTGTTGGCTTCCATCGCCGCGTTCCAGCGCTCAAGGTGTGCCTTGTTGTCGGCAAGCAACGCGTCGGTGTCGCCTTCCAGCGTGATCGATTCGATCACGTCGTCCTGGCGGATCGCGTTGACGATTTTCTGGTCCTCCGGACTATCAACGACGCCGAATACGGTGTGTTTGCCGTCCAGCCATGGCGTGGCGGTGTGGGTGATGAAGAACTGGCTGCCGTTGGTGCCCGGTCCCGCATTCGCCATTGACAGCACGCCGGGCGTGTTGTGCTTGAGCGAGGGAACGATTTCGTCGTTGAAGCGGTAGCCGGGACCGCCGGTGCCGGTGCCGGTCGGGCAACCACCCTGGACCATAAAGTCGTTGATGACGCGATGGAAGGTCAGGCCGTCGTAGTAGCCACGCTTGACCAGATTGACGAAGCTGGCGACCGTGACCGGCGTCTTCGATGCGAAAAGGGTCGCGTGGATCGGGCCACGCGCGGTGTTGAAGGTGGCCTTGATGTCGTTGATCTCGCTCATCGCGATGTCCTTTCAAGAAAACTGGGGCGCGCAGCCTAACCGATTTGCGTTTAAGCCGATGTAAATCATCGAAGCCCGAGATGGCTCGCGTCGAGTGCGCCTGGGCCACGCGGTATTGCTTTGGGTGCTTCCAGAGTTGGCACTGATCGACCTTCGATCAGCGCCGTCAGCACCTTGTCGAATGCTTCGTGTGCGTACGGCAACAACGGCACATGTCGGTCACCGAAGCCGGGAAACGCGAGGAAGGCATCGAAATGCTGGCCCGATGTGACAGGCCAGAAGTTCGGCGAGCGATTATTTTGGCGCAGCCATTCGACGTAAGCGCCACCGCTGAATGCCATCGGGATCAGGCCATCCGCTGCGCCGTGGATGACAACGATGGGCAAGTCCTCGCGCGGAAGTTCGGCACGGGTCGCATCGACAGCTTCGTGCAACCTTGATGAAGCGTTCGTCCACAGTCCGCCCAAGCAATCCAGGCTGGCCAGAGTCGGATCGGCGGGTTCGCCGGATGGCGCGAATATCCCAACGCCAGCGCCCGGTGGAATCCCACTGGCATCGGACCACCATGCGGCGCGTTGTGCCATGTCGGCAGCGACGACGGTGCCTTCGACATCGATGCTGTCGAATCGGAATCCGCAGGGCATTGCACCGACTGGCGTTCGCAGGTACGTGGACGCGTAAGTTGCGCCGACTGCGCGCCACAAATCGAACTGGGTACTCGCCGCTGCGCTGCCAAGCGCGGCATCGGTCCATCCCGATGCGTGCAGGTGCGCGAGCGCATCAGCGCTCGGAGATTTCGCGCTGACCCGTCCATCAGCGATCAGAGACGCACAACGCCCCTGCCAAAGTGGAAACGGCGAACCGTTCAAGCGCGCGAATGGTGTGACATCAAAACGCGAGTCGAGCAAGGCGCACGGCATCCATATCGCCGCTTCGGTGACGTAGTCGTAAAGCGCGCGTCCTTGCCCCGGCGTGTTCACGTTGGGCGCAACTGCGATGACCGCATCAAACAAACCATCGTCCTCACCGGCGGCGCGCAGCACGGCACCGCCGCCGTTGGAAAGTCCGAGCGCGATGACCCGCGTATTGTCGACAGTGAATGGTGCAATTTGGGGGTAGGCGCGATCAAGCATCGCCAGACCGAAATGCGCTGCCTGCAGCACGTGTCGACCCCAATCCGCCTCCGGATTGTCCTGCGAATGCGCGTGCTTGACGGCAATGCCAGCGCCGCTGGAGAAATCGGTGGTTGGCTCGAACTCCAGTTGCGCATCGCCTGCCCGTGCGCGCGTGCCATCCAGCGCGACCCCCGTTCGAGTAACGCTATCGAAATAGCCGCTACCGGTGCCCTTGTCGGTGTATGCAACCGCGCAGCCACGCGGCAAGCCAATTGCACCGGCCAAGGCAATGGGCCCATAAATGCCGCGCGATCCCGACGATGCGGTGACGACCAGACAGCGCGCCTTTGCGTCGAAGTTATCCGGTGCTTGCAGCAGTACTCGATGCGGGTCCTTTGCACCGGGAATGAGTGCGAACGCCTGGAACTCGCGACCCGCCACCGCCGCCGTGCTGCCATACAACTCACCATAGCGCCCAAGCGGACCAAGATCGGCGATGCCTTTCCAACTGCTCTGGATTGCACGTCGGCGCAACTCTTGTGGGGTCGGATGCTGCGGGTCAGCGAATGCAATCAACGCTCCGCGCAAACCGGCCAAACCAAGGCCGGCCGTGAGCAGATCGTCACTGCCCTCGTGACTGGTTTCACGCACCGGGCTGGTCAGGAAGTCGGTCATTGAGGCAGGGCCATTGATTGATTCAGGGCTGGGTGGCGAGGTTGAACACGCGCCAAGCAGCGGCAGCATGAGTGTGCAAACAACAGCGAAAATTTTCATCAGCCTACGATACCCGCCACGCCGCTCCCGAACATCGTACGAAAGTCGCATCAATCCACGCGTGTATCCTCGACTACTTGTGCATACACCAGCGCGAACCATGCTGCAGATTCTGATTGCCGACGACCACCCGCTGTTTCGGCTGGCCCTGCGCCAGGCCGTGTCCGGCATTGCCGCAGATTCGCACATCGATGAAGCCGACAGCCTCCAAGCCGCACGCGCGAAGTTGCAGGAACGCCCGGATACCGACCTCGTCCTGCTCGATCTGCACATGCCTGACAGCCACGGACTGGTCGGTCTCGCATCGCTGCGCGCCGAATTTCCGGCCTGCGCCGTGGTAATGATTTCCGCGCACGACGACCCTGCCACCATTCGACGCGCGCTTGCTTACGGTGCTGCGGGCTTTATCGCCAAACGCGCCGGTCTCGACGAGTTGCAGGCCGGATTGCATGCTGTGCTGGCCTGCGAGCAATGGCTGCCGCCTGGCTTGCGCGAATCGGTCGCTGCGGCACCCTTGGCATCGGACGACGGCGCACTCGCCACTCGCTTGAACAGCTTGAGCCCTCAGCAATTCCGTGTTTTGGCGCTGATAGCAAAGGGCCTGCTCAACAAACAGATTGCCGATGCCTTGGCGATCCGGGAGCGCACCGTGAAGGCACACGTAACCGCGATTTTCGAGAAGCTCGATGTGCGCAACCGGACCCAGGCTGGAGTGCTGCTGGGTTCGTTGCACGTCGCTGGATCAATCGATTCGATGGCCTGATGACCGAATCAAAAAAAGGCCGAACCACAACACGATTCGACCCTCGGTACGCAAAGCGTCGCCGCTTTCTACTCGGCGCAATCGTCGAGCATGCGCTCGGTAATCACCCACTCCTTGCCTTCGTTGAACCTGGCGTTTTCCACTTCGCATTCGGTGTCGTCTTCGGCGACGATCTTCACGTCGAAACGACCGCGCTCGATATCCGTGAGGGTGAAGGTGTCTCCGGGTTCGACGACATCATCGCTGCTGTCACCGAGCTGGTCCGGCCCCCACTCGCGGTCGTTGCTGGACGACAGGTAAAGGTGATGGATCGTAGTCTTGGACTTGTTGACGACGTCCAGATCATAGGCATGAGCAACCGGCACGACGGCGAATGTCGCCAGCGCTGCAATTACGGCATAACGCATCAGTATTCCCCTTGTTGATGCTCCATCAAGAGTGATGAAGGCGCGTGATCGTAGCCGGTAATCGTTGTGGTTCCCACCGATATTTCGTCGTGCGTTGGCGGCGCGTTTCAACCTTTCCCGGTGCGACCGAGTGCATCGAGTCGGCGCATGATCGATTGCACCATTTCGCGCTGCAGCTCCTGGCTCAGCAGGTCCTCTTCAGCGGCGACCGCTCGGGCCTGTGCGGCATCGAACGTGTATTCGCGGCTGAGTTCAATCACCTGCTTGCCGAGGATCGCCTTGCCGGTGTTGTCAGTCACGTTGAATTCGACGTGGTAGCGCATCGAGTACTCGTTGGCACGTGCATTGCCGCCTACCGACAGCACATCGGTCGCCAATTTGTTGGCAGTAATGTTCATGATGGCAACACCGTTGCCGGCTTTCTCCACGACGGTCGAGCCCGCGCGCTCCAGTGCCGCAGCCAGATCGCGTCCGAGCGGGCTGAACGAGTCGGCTCCCTGCACGAATACCGTGCCCATTCCGGGCGGCAAGACCGCTTCCTTGCGTAGCTGGAATCCACAGGCGCAGAGCGCGGCTAGCAAGGCGGTCAGGATGATCAATCGGATAGCGGACATAACGAGCCTTGGGGCAATGGAGCGGTTGGGGTCAAACAACAATATTGACGATCTTGCCCGGAACCACGACGACTTTCTTTGGCGGATTATCGCCGACAAACGATTGAACCGAAGGTTGTGCCAACGCCATGCGCTCGGCATCCTCACGGCTGGCGTTGGCAGCGATCTCGATGGTAGCGCGCAATTTGCCGTTGACCTGCACGGCCAGCGTGACCATGTCGCGCACCAAGGCATTCGCATCGGCCACGGGCCATGCGACATCTTCAATCAATTCCTCCGCATGGCCCAGCACTTGCCACAACGAGTGGGCGATATGCGGCGTGATCGGGTTGATCAGCAGCACCATCGATTCGAATGCTTCGTGTCGCACCGCCCTGCCCTGATCGTCCATGTCGTTGAATTTCGCGACGGCGTTCAACAATTCCATCAGCGCCGCAATCGCGGTGTTGAACGCATGACGGCGACCATAGTCGTCGGAAACCTTGGCAATCGTCTCGTGGACCTGGCGGCGCAGCGTCTTCTGCGCTGGCGTCAATGCAGCCGCATCGACGACAGGATGATCCGGTTGCGATGCATGTTGATTGACGTCGCGCCACAAGCGCTTGAGGAATCGCGCCATACCTTCGACGCCAGCCTCGTTCCATTCCA
>JBATAQ010000007.1:0-7944 GCA_049661925.1 Dokdonella sp. | reverse complement strand
CGGCAAGCGCCAACGTCAATCGAGATCTTCTCGAAGCGGGCGCGGAGACAACGCTGGCCGACGAACTCGAACGCATCGCGACTGACGCCGCCAAGCGCATCGAGTCGCGCGATTACGTCGGCTTGCTGCGTCTGCTCTCCAGTTTGGGCGAACCGGTTGATGCGTACTTCGATGCGGTCATGGTGATGGACGACGATCCCGCGTTGCGTGCCAATCGACTTGCCTTGCTCGGGCGCCTGCGCAACCTGTTCCTGCATGTCGCTGACATCTCGATGTTGCCGAACAGCTGACACCTCACGACGATGTGTTGCTGCACCAAAAAGGCCGCAATCAATGCGGCCTTTTTGGTGGAATAGCAAACCAGTCAGTGTGCAGGCTTTGCCTTCTGGTCGTCCGCCGTTGCAGCTTTGGTCGACTTGGCATGCGCCTGCTTTTTCGTCGCCGCCTCGGCATCGGCATCGGCTTCGGCTGCCATCTTGAGCTTGCGATTTTCCTCGTCGCTGCCGGGCGTTGTCGCAACAGCGGTCGGCACGATCGCCGCTATCGGCTTGGCCTTCGCATCTTCGAGTGGCTTCGGCGGCGCGTTCGGACGCACCTGGAACTCGCCTGCTGCCGTGCTGGCAACATCGTCGTCGCGGGCGCGAATCCGGAAAGATGCAACCTGGTCGGCCTTGACCCAACCCGGCACCTGCAAGGTGAAACGGGGCTGATCGAGCTTCTGGTGGGTTTCGCCGATCGCCTTGGATTGATCGTCATACCAGCGCACATCTACCGTGCCGTCGAAGTGGCTCATTGGTAGATCAACCAGATAGCCGCCAGCCCAGCGGTCATCGCTGCGAGCAATACGGATTTTTTCCGGTACCGCCTCCAGCACCACGGCCGGGTCGCCGAGCAGGTTGTACATCTCGACCAGCACGCGGTCGGCTTCTTCTGACTTGGCCTTGTTGATGGCAACGCCGATGGTCTGCCCCGGCACCATCAGTGCATCGACCAGCGCCTTGCTGAAACGTGCCGACGGCGCATTGCGCCACGATGCCGCGAACACGGCGACGGCACCCTTGTCAGCCTCGCGCAGGAAGCGCTCGCCGATTGAGTCTTCGCTGGGGTTGTCGAACGGTGCTGAATAGCAGGTCATCGACAGGATCATCGGCAGGCGCGCGCCGTTGTTGAGTGCGGCGACGTCGTCCAGCGTGAACAGGTCGTGGTTCTTGGTCAGGTCGGGCGGACCGGTACGCCAGATGTAGCGCCCGCCATGGCCGATGAAGTGGACCAGCAACTGTCCGTCGTTCAAGCCGTCGGTAATGCGCGCCTTGTTGACTGCATTGTCTGCTTCGGTCGACTCGGCATAGACCTTGTCGATCGCATAGCCATCGCTGGCCAACGAAGCGCTAATTTCATCAGAGGACTGCTTGAAGTATTCCGAATCGTCGGAGATGAACATCACGTCGCGACGCCATGCGCCCGGCGCCGGTTTGCTCATGTAGTTGATGGTTTTCTCGACGATCGCGCTGACATCCGCGGGCTTCACGACCGGGAAACGCCCAACCGCGACGACTGGCTTCCAACTGTCGCCATCGACCGCGCCGTAGGGATTGTCACTGGCCGATTGGCCTTCCGGGGACGGGAACTGCCAGGTCGGAATCAGGTTGCTGTCGCCAAGTGCGTCGGGCTGGTCTTCGTACAGCGTGCCGGGAATTTCGGCGAAGCCGCCGGGCATGGCGACGTCGAACGATTGCCCCGCGAAGGTCGCGTACGACGAGCGATGGTATTCGCGATTGCGGATGTCAAAGCTGGCTTTGCCAACCAGCAACAGGAATTTCGGCTTCAGCTTCCAGTTCTTGTAGCCGTTGGCGACGAAGCGCTGGATGGCCTGTGGGTGGGTGATGCCGCCATTGAATTGGTCGTAGATTTCATTGACATCGACCAAGGCCACTTTGCGCCCTTGCTTGGCATGGAAGTCGGCCAATGGTTGGACCGCGTCAATCAGCGTGGGATGCGACACGATCAAATAATCGTAGCCGTCACCGGGATTGGTCCAGTCATGGGTATCAGCCACCGGCTTCAGCAGGACCGGTGCGGCCAGGGTTCCATCCAGTGCCGGGAATTGCTCGACGCCAGCGACCGCGCCGGCGAATCGGTAGTAGCCGTCGTTGCTCGCCGTGCCAATCCGGCGCTTGCCGTCGTCGCCATACAGCAGTGGCGGTTGCTGGCCTTTCCAGGCGAGTGTGATGTCCTTGCTGGCATCGCCCTTGACCGCGAACGAGAACGCGCCGGCATCCAGGTCGCCGGTAATCGGATAGGTGACGCTGGCCCAGTTGAACATGACCACGTCGATAAGAACTTCTTTCTTTTCCTCGTCGCGGAAGCGCTTGGGAATGCGCAAGGTCAACGAGTTGTCATTCACCTTGAGCAGCTTGGCCGGCACTTGCAGCGTTTTTTCAACTTCGTCGCGCCCGTCCCATTCAAACGCGCCAATCTCGCTGCCATTGACACTCACCTCGACGCGGTGATGCATCTGCTGGTTCTTGTCGCTCGGGTTTTTCCAGTACGCGGACAGGCCACGAAAATTGACCGCCAAGGTCATCTCGCCATTGGCCGACAGGTCGGGCAGGTTGAATGGCACCGCGAACGGTTCGGGGTCGACCTGTGTCATCTTTCCCCACTGCCAGACATCGGGCTCGCTTCCGATTTCCTGCTGAGACTGATCGAGCCGGATCATCATCCGGTCCTCTTCCAGGTGCAGCACGCGTTGCAGGCTTGCCGCGCCGTTGCCGGTGGCCACAACGTCGGTGATGCGCGGATGGCTGCCTTCGGCGGCACGCAGTTGATACACGTTGTTGATGCTGAAGTGATCGTTGTAGCTTTCCGGTCCACGCAGGTGATGGCCGATCCACTCGATTCGGCTACCCGGCCCGAACATGCCCTTGTCGTCGGCAACCACGCGTATCGGCACGTCGCCGTCGCGATGGCTGAGCAGCAGCTGGTCGGCGCGGCAATCGGCAAGCTTCGGTTGCTTGGCGATCACACTTGCATAGTCGAGCGCGTAAACGCCCTCGTGCTCGATTTCGATGTGCAAAGTACCCGAACAGGCAAGCGACAGAGGGGTGGCCAACGACAGGCCTGCACCGACACACCAGCGCAAAAGATGAAGATTCAAGATCAGGCTCCAGCGGCACGGTGTGCCGAACGCTTCAGTTAGCCGGCGAGACTAGCCCGCCGGCTACGTGCGCGCAACCAAATTCGACCTCATTCGTCGCCTGCAAGCCATGAATAATCAATGGCATAGTCGAGATTGACCTTGCTTTTCGCGGGCACGCTGACGGCAAAGTCAAGCGTGTCCGGAGACTGCTTGGCGGGCTTTTGGGACGAACTGGCGAGGGTCCAGTTGCGCCAGCGATACGGATGCTCGCGAACGGTCACGATACGCGCCTGCTCGCCAGTGTTTTCCAGCGTGATGCGGAGCGCCTCGTTCATTTGATGAGCCGCGCGGTCTACGCTGAATGCGGTGCGCTCGCGGCTGCCGGTCACGTCGAACGTGTTGCCCAGGGTCAGCGAGACCGTTCGGCCCTGCCCGGTATCGGCTACGCGATCCTCGCCGATGAACTCAATGCGGTTGTCGGCATCGCGGGTCAGCACACGCAGCGTGCCGGCCGGAAGATTTTCCACCGCTTTGAACTGTAACTTGCTGACCACCGCGCCGTTGCTACGATTGTCATTGCCGGGGACAAGATAAGGCTTGTTCGGCATCCAGCTCTGGCCGTTCTCGAACAGCCATGTACGTTCGCAGTCCAGCTCGCGCGATGCGTACAGTGGCGCCTGGGTAACGCTCGCGTCGGGCAGGTCGAGATTGTTCGAGAGCGTGTAGACGCGGAAGTCACCGAGCGAGGATTGGGCAGGCATGGCTTCCGCGCTGGCATCCATTGCCATCGATTTCATGAAGACGGGCTGTGGACCCGTTTGCTTGACCCGATTCGGCTCACCCGCAACGAGTTTCAGCGCAGCCGCGTCATAGTCGCGACCGCTGCGGTTGGCAATGCTGGCCAGCGCATCAAGGCGCAAGCGACAGCCGCTGGACGATTGCAGCAACGCCGAGTATGCGGCGCGCCAAGCGAGGCCAGAGGTTGGATAGGTGAGTGTCGCTGGCATCGTTCCGGCACCACCATCGACCGTTACCTGCAACACACTGCCGGCACGACCGGTCGATTCCAGGAAACGCACGGAGGCGAAATTGCGCACGTAACGCACGCTACCGCTGTCGTCACGCAAGCTGATGCCGTCGCCGTCGACACCAACCAGCACGCCGCTGATTGTGGCGGAATTCATTGTGGTCACTTCAACGCGCTCGCCGCGATGCGCAGCAACGGTGCCGCTGTCGCCGGCCGACAGCACGCGCTGGGCAAGGATCTTCGCTTCGCCCATTTCAAGCATCACCGCTTCGGGGTCGAGCGTGGTCGGCAAGCCATCAATGCTGATCGATTGTCGCCCGCCCGTCAGTTGCACCGAGCGGCGCTCATGAACAATCGCGTAGCCATCGGCAACCGGCGATCCGCCGCCGACAAACAAGGCGTCGCTATCGCTGCGATAGACGGTAACGGCGACATCCTGGTCGGCCGCCAGAACGGGTAGTGCAGTTCCGAACAACAAGAGGACGGGGAGACGAGCTTTTGACGAAAGGCGTATCACGACAACTCCTCGGGATTTGCAAATTTGACGAATGGAAACACAACCGACGACGCGGCAGGTCGCCACACGCGCACGTTGCGGCTGACGGACCAATTATCATAGCCAGCAAACAAGGAGTTTCCGATGAATATCGCAAAACGCAGCTTTTCCATGATCGCCTTGACGATGTGCGTTGCCATCGCGCCCGCATTCGCCGCCGACAAGCTCGAAATCCGCGATGCATGGATACGTAGCGCGCCGCCGAGCGCAATGATGCTGGCTGGCTACGCAACCTTGCACAACGCTGGCGATGCGCCGATCACGGTTAGCGCTGTCAAAGCAGAGGGCTTCGATGAGACATCGCTGCACGAAACCGTGATGGTCGGCGACGTGTCGCAGATGCGCGCGATCGGCGATCTCGTCATCGCCCCCGGCGCAAGCGTTGCATTCGCACCAGGCGGCAAGCACATCATGCTGATGCAGCCAACCAAATCGCCAAAGCCGGGCGATCACGTGGCGATCACTTTCAGCTTCGCCGATGGTGGCAAGCAGTCGGCTGACTTTGTCATCCGCGATGCCGCACCGGATGACGAGACGGCAATGCCGGTCACGCACGATCACTGATTGGGCTGGTCTGCGGCAGCAACGTTGATCGATTACGTTCCATCATCAATTTGCTCTATGCTCCTCCGCAACTCTCGTGGAGCCTTGCATGCTGGAGTCCGAAACACGTCCCACCCTTCCTGCGAACAGCGCGTTGCATAGCACGCGCGTGCTGTCGCTGGATGCGGCTGGCCGGATCATGGACTGGATTTCGTGGCAGGACGCAGTCTGTCTCTACGTGCGCGGTGCCGTTTCGTGGACGCTCGGTGGCGCCTGCCTGACCATCCACGGCGGCGACAATCGACAGACCGGCCAGCAAAGCCTGATTGATCTCCACCCGATCATTGCCAGCACCGGCCAGGCACGTGGTGCCGCACGTGATCCATCGCCCGTTCTCACCAATACTGCGCTGTTCGCCCGCGACCGCGGCCTGTGCCTGTATTGCGGTCAGCAATATTCGCGTGGTGAACTGACGCGGGATCATGTCAAACCGCTAGCCAAGGGCGGCGAAGATTGCTGGGCCAACGTGGTGACCGCTTGCCTGCACTGCAATCACCGCAAGGGCTGTCGAACGCCGCAGCAGGCGCACATGCCCCTGTTGGCGGTGCCGTATCGGCCGAGTTGGGTTGAACATTTGATTCTGTCGAACCGCAATATCCTCGCAGACCAGATGGAATTCCTTACCCAGCATCTGCCGAAGAAACCACGTCGCGCCCAGTTCGTAAACTGAATCGCCCGCGCTACACCAGATGATTGCCTGCGTCGTTTCCTTGCCCCGCAGACCACGCTGGTCGAAAATGGCGACCTGTTTCCCGCCGTGGTCGCAATGATCGACAGTTCCCGCTATCCGCATTTGTCCCGTATCGACACGCCGGTCGACCTGCGCCGTTTCGACGAGGATGCCCTGCCCGACGTTGCCCGCGAGCTGCGCGAGTATCTGATCGAGTCGGTGGCGAGTTCCGGCGGACATTTCGGTGCGGGCCTTGGCGTGATCGAACTCACCATCGCCCTGCACTATCTATACGACACGCCGAACGACCGTCTGGTCTGGGATGTCGGCCACCAATGCTACCCACACAAGATTCTCACTGGCCGTCGCGATCGCATTACCTCGATCAAGAAAAAAGATGGTTTGGCGCCGTTCCCGCGTCGCGAGGAAAGTGACTACGACACGTTTGGTGTTGGCCATTCGTCGACATCAATCAGCGCCGCGCTCGGCATGGCGATCGCCGCACAGTGCAAGGGTGATGACCGGCAGATGGTTGCCGTGATCGGCGATGGCGCAATGACGGCGGGCATGGCCTTCGAAGCGCTCAACCATGGTGGAGATGTCGAGCCAAACATGTTGGTGATTCTCAACGACAACCAGATGTCGATCAGCGAGAACGTTGGCGCACTCACCAAGATGCTCGCCCGGCTGCTCGCCAGCCGCACCTTGAATGCGATCCGCGACCGCGCCAAGCGTGCGTTGCCACGCGGTGGCAGAGTGTGGCGCTGGACCAAACGCTGGGAGGAGCACGCCAAGGGCATGTTCATGCCGTCAACGATGTTCGAGGAATTGGGTTTCCATTACACCGGCCCGATCGACGGCCACGATCTGCCAGCGCTGATGAATGCGCTGCGCACGGTCAAACAGTTGAAAGGCCCACAGCTCCTGCACGTGATCACCACGAAGGGCAAGGGCTACGCACGCGCCGAGCAGGCGCAGATCGATTATCACGCAGTCAGCCCGTTCGATCCCGGCGTTGGAATCTTGAAGAAAGCTGCCGGCAAGCCGACCTACACCGACATCTTCGGCGACTGGCTGTGCGACATGGCAGCGGTCGAGCCACGTTTGTACGGCATCACCCCGGCGATGCGCGAAGGCTCCGGCCTGGTGCGTTTTTCGCGCGAATATCCCAAGCGCTATTTCGACGTGTCGATCGCCGAGCAACACGCCGTCACGCTCGCTGCCGGCATGGCCTGCGAAGGTGGCAAACCGGTCGTCGCTATCTATTCGACTTTCCTGCAACGCGCCTACGATCAGTTGATCCACGATGTCGCCTTGCAGAATCTCGACGTACTGTTCGCGATCGACCGTGCCGGTCTGGTCGGCC
Organism: Dokdonella sp.; assembly: GCA_049661925.1. Lineage (GTDB taxonomy): Bacteria > Pseudomonadota > Gammaproteobacteria > Xanthomonadales > Rhodanobacteraceae > Dokdonella. The sequence goes on along the minus strand of JBATAQ010000007.1, from coordinate 583 downwards.
CGGACGGTGCCACGCATTCGGGCAGCTTCGATCTCAGTTATCTGCGCTGCATCCCGAACATGGTGGTGATGGCGCCGGCCGATGAAAACGAGTGTCGGAAAATGTTGACCACTGGCCTCAAGTACGCGGGGCCGGCTGCTGTGCGTTATCCGCGCGGCGGCGGTGCAGGTGTCGCGATCAATCCCGAGCTGACCACGTTGCCGATCGGCAAAGGCGAGGTCCGTCGGCGTGGTCAGGAAATCGCCTTGCTCGCCATCGGCAGCATGGTTGCCCCAGCGGAAAAGGTGGCAGCAAATCTTGATGCCACGGTCGTCAACCTGCGCTTTGCCAAGCCGCTCGATGAAGAATTGATCCTGTCGATGGCACGCAGCCACGACGCTATCGTCACCATCGAAGAAAACGCAATTGCCGGCGGCGTCGGCAGCGCGATCACCGAGCTGCTCGCCTGCCACGACGTCGTGATGCCCGTGCTGCAACTTGGGCTGGCCGACAGCTATCTCGAACACGCCAGCCGCGAGGAGTTGCTGGCCCAGTCTGGACTTGATGCGGCAGGTATCGAGAGTGCGATTCGCACGCGGTTTGC
>JBATAQ010000006.1:0-11842 GCA_049661925.1 Dokdonella sp. | reverse complement strand
CCCGAGTTCGACAGTTAATCGCGTAAGTCTTTGATCGTATTGAGGAGCGGCTCAAAAACGTGGACTACAACAGGGCTTTTTGGCGTGGCGGGGTCGGTTTTTTCAGGTCGAGGGCGGCAAAGACCCGCTCTTGCAGGTCGGATAGACGTGAAATGCCGGCGACGGATCGACCGGTGGGCTGGAGGTGGATTTGGTGTTGCTGCAACGTGCGCAGCTCATCGAGCGCGCGCTCGGGTGACAGCTCGCTGTGGCTCGCCTTGAGGCGCTGACGCATCACCCGATACAGGATCAGCGCCATGAAGCACAGGCTGGCGTGGGCTCGGATACGCGTGGGCAGGCGATGGAATACCGGGCCGATTTCGATCTCGGACTTCAGAATGCGAAAGCCGCGCTCGATGTCGGCCAGCGACTTGTAGCGCGCGACGACGTCGGCCGGCGTGAGGTCCTTCACGTTGGTCACGAGCAACAGCTTGCCATCCATCAACTCGGCCAGCGCCAGCGCGTCGGGGTCGATGTGCCAAGCGAACAGCTCGCCCTTCAAATCCACCTTGACGATGTGCGCCAGCCGAGCTTCCTTGACCGCGTGATAGAAGCGCGCCTTGGTGCCGCTATCGGAGAGCTTGCGGCCGCGGACGCGTGCGCCGTTGTCCTGCGCGTCGAGCTTGCCGCTCCATGCGCCCGCCTGGGTTTCCAGCGTCGCCAGACGCTCGCGCCGTAGCGTGTGGGTTTCGCGGGCACGCTCGGGATCGTGGGCGACGATCAGGCGTCGATCCTGCCAGACCAGCTCGCCGGTGATTTCCTTCTTCGCGTTGGCGCAGTGGTCTCGATGGAAGTCGCTGAGAAGCGTGTCAAACTCGCCGTAACGCCGCCCAGGAACCGCCAGCACGAACTCCAACGGCGCGCCGCTTTTGAGCCGCACCGCCGACAAGGCGTCGAGGTTGTCCAGCGACAACAAGCCCCGATCGGCGACGAGTACCACGCGTTTGATGGAGGGAAACTTGCCGAGTACGGTTTCCAGGGTCGGCAGCAACGTCGGTGTCTCGGCCGTGTTGCCGGCAAACACTTCATGGTGGATCGGCAAGCCATCGGCGGTCTGCACCACGCCCAGCATCACCTGCCGCGCAATCAAACCTTCCTTGGCCATGCCGTAGTGACGCAGTTCGTCCTTGAGGACCGTCACCCCCTCGGTGCGGATCGTGGTCATGTCGTAGAACACCACCGACAGATCCTGATCGATCAGGGGGCGCAGCAAGCCGGCCACCACCGCATCGACCTCGCCCTGATGGTCCTCCAGCGCATCCATGGCGCGCAGCAGGTGTTGATGGGAGATGGCAGCGGTATCCATTCCCGGCATCGCCACCGTCTGCAGCCAGCGCAGCACGCCGAGCTTGGACTCCGGATCGCACAGGCGATTGAACACCATCACCCGCAGCAAAGCCTCGACGTTGATCGCATGCCGCGTTTTGCCAAACACCCGGCGCAACCCATCCAAGCCCAATGACTTCCACAGCTCATTGAGCGTCCACACATCGCCCAGCGCCCGCGCCGACTCGAACTCGATCGCCGGCACCGGCGCATTCAACACATCCGCGCGCCCGGTTGCCTTGAGCAATCCGGAGATCACCGAGTCGAGCTGACCGTCGAGTTGATCGAGCCGACCCAGCGTCACCAACGCGCGATGCCGCGCCTTGCCGGCTTCATCGCGAAACGCCTCCACCAGCTGCAGATAGCGGCGCGGTCCGGAGCGGGTGAGTTTGAGAAACATGCCACGACTTTACACACCGCAAAACACTTGTCAAATATGCACGTTATTTAACAAACGTGCCACTACAAGAGGTTTGCAAAAAACGGCCCGCTAAGCCGCATTCCACCGTGATTGCACAGTCCAAATGAGCGAAATTCAAGCGGGAACTGTCGAACTCGGGGGGCCAGTTTGCCGTCAGTGCAGGGATGCGCTGTCGGCAAACCCCGTAGCCAGCTCGCGTAGTCGTGCGGCTGCATCGCACGACCGACTCCTCACGGGACGCATCTTTGGGCCACGTTTCTGTGCGAGCAGAAAGGTGGCTCGCGCGCCGGCAGGCGCACGAAACGCTTGACCGGTCTGGCGACGGCCTGAACGTTACGAAGACGAAATCGTCGACAAGATGAGACAAAGCACAAGGTCCGGACCCTCATCCCCACCCTTCTCCCGGCGGGAGAAGGGAAAAACGCACCCAAATGGAAATGGCCGCCTAAACGGCCGCAGCGGAATCAGGATTCCAGCAGGAATCCCAACTTGAGCGCGCGTGGCAGGCGTCGGATTTGCCACTCGGCACGCGCCGCGCTGGCCTTGTCGGGATAGTCGCGACTGCCAATCAGGCTCACGGGAGGATTGGCCCGCGTGTAGCGCGCACCGCGTCCGCTCGCATGGGCGGCGTAGCGCGCGTCGAGGTTGTTGGTGATGCCGGCGTAATAGGAGCCATTGCGGCATTCGATCAGATACAGGCACCAGCCCGGCGCGATCACTTTTTCAGCGACAGGCTCAGTCATAGGCGAACTCAGTCGTCATCCCAAAGACTCGCGAGCGATGCTGCCTTCTTCGCAACCGGCTTGCGATCACCGGCGGCAACCGCGTTCCACACCAGCAACACATCGCGCATCGCGGCGACATCGTGAACCCGAACGATGGATGCACCACGCTGTGCGGCGATCATTGCCGCAGCAGCTGAACCAGCTGCGCGTTCGCTGGCGATGTCGCGACCCGTCAGCGTTCCGATCATGCGCTTGCGTGACAGGCCAACCAGTACCGGGGCCAGTTCCGCGAAACGCGCGAGTTCGCGCAACAGCGCCAGATTGTGTTCGAGTGTTTTACCGAAACCGAAGCCGGGATCAACCAGCAACTTCTTCGTTTCGATACCTGCCATCTGGCAGGCAAACAGGCGTTCGGCGAGGAAACGATGCACGGTCCCGACAACGTCGTCGTAGTGCGGATCGTCCTGCATCGTGCGCGGCTCGCCGAGCATGTGCATCAGGCAAACCGGCACGCCCAACGCTGCCGCAGCGTCGAGTGCGCCATCAGCGCGCAAGGCACGCACGTCGTTGATCATTCCCGCGCCAGCTTCGACCGCGGCACGCATCACCTCAGGCTTGGACGTGTCGATGGAAATCGGCACACTCGTTTGCCTGGCCAAGGCGGCGATGACCGGAACGACCCGCGCGATTTCCTCATCGACCGAAACATCTTCGGCTCCAGGCCGCGTCGATTCGGCACCAATATCGAGCAGGTCGGCGCCGTCGGCGACCAGTTGCAGTCCGTGTGCGATGGCTACCTTTGGATCGAGATGACGACCGCCGTCTGAAAACGAATCCGGCGTTACGTTGACGATGCCGGCGATGCGCGGGCGGTCGAGGATCAACGGGCGACCGGCACAGTCGATGGTCTTTTGCGGCGCAGACATTTCCATCACGAGAGCATAGCTGGAACCTATGCGATAGTTTTCTACCCGAGCGCCATCAATGCGAACATGACCGCAGCGTCTACGAAACCGACCATGATGATTCGCGCATCAATGCTGCTAGTCCTTTTCGCTGCAAGCTCTCCAGCTTGGGCCTTGCGCTGCGGCACGCAACTGGTTGGACCGGGCGACCAGGATTTCCAGGTGCGCTCGCGTTGTGGCGAGCCGATCTGGATTGAGCGCAGCAGCGAGTTCGAAGTGCTGGGCGGCTACGGACCCTACGAGCGCCAGCGCGAAACGCCAGTCGAGGCGTGGACGTACAACTTCGGCCCACGAATGCTGATGCGCCGACTGGTATTCCGCAATGGCGTGATGAGTCGCGAGGACACGCTGGGTTACGGCGTGAACCGGATTGGTGACGACTGCAACGCGCAGGCAAGCTACGACGGCTTCAGCGTCGGCGAACTGATCGCCCATTGCGGCCAGCCGCTTTCACGTCGTCGCAACGACGATGGCATCGTCCGGCGTCCGGCTCCCGACATCGCTTTCTACGGCGTCGAGCAGCGCGAACAGTTGATCTACGACCTCGGCGACCGGCTGCGCCTGCGTCGCTATTTCGTCGTCAATGGACGCGTGATCGACAGCGATACGCTGGAACGCTGAGGCGCGAATCCGAAAAGAAAAAGCCGCGACGATGACTCGTCGCGGCCGTTGTTTTTCCGATGAATCGATCTGATCAGTCGGCGTTGTTGCGCGACTGCGTTGCGGCTGCGCCAATCGGCGTTTCACCGCCGCGCGTCCCGCCATCGTTGCTGCCCGTCTTGGGCTTCTCGGCCCAATCCTTCGGTGGCTTCGGGATGCGGCCAGCCATCATGTCTTCGACCTGCTCGCGGTCGATGGTCTCCCAGACCAGCAGTGCATCGGCCATCGCGTGAAGTATGTCGATTTTCTCGGTGAGGATCGTCTTGGCGCGCTGGTATTCGCGGTCGAGGATGCTGCGCACCACCTCGTCAATCCTGCGCGCGGTGTCGTCCGACACGCTCTTATGCTGGGTCACCGAGCGACCGAGGAACACTTCGTCTTCCTGCTCGCCATACGCAATCGGACCCATCTCGTCGGACAGGCCCCAGCGCGTGACCATGTTGCGCGCCATCTGGGTGGCGCGCTCGATATCGTTGGATGCGCCGGTGGTGACATTTTCCTCGCCGAAGATCAATTCCTCGGCCACGCGACCGCCGTAGAGACTGGCGAGGCGACTGGCGAGTTCGGTCTTGTTGTAGCTATGACGATCCTGCTCGGGCAGATACATGGTGACGCCGAGTGCACGGCCACGCGGAATGATCGTGACCTTGTGGACCGGGTCGTGCCCCGGTACCGACAGACCAACAATGGCGTGACCGGCCTCGTGGTAAGCGGTGAGCTTTTTTTCCTCTTCGCTCATGATCATCGAGCGCCGTTCGGCACCCATCATGATCTTGTCCTTGGCCTTCTCGAAGTGGCCCATGTTCACTTCACGCGTGGTGCCACGCGCGGCGAACAACGCCGCCTCGTTGACCAGGTTGGCGAGATCGGCACCCGAGAAACCCGGCGTGCCGCGCGCGATCACCAGCGGCTCGACGTCGGCTGCAATCGGAACGTTGCGCATGTGCACTTTCAGGATCTGCTCGCGACCCTTGATGTCGGGCAACGGCACGATCACCTGGCGGTCGAAGCGACCGGGACGCAGCAAGGCCGGGTCAAGCACATCCGGGCGGTTGGTCGCGGCGATGACGATGACGCCTTCAGTGCCTTCAAAACCATCCATCTCGACCAGCAACTGGTTCAAGGTCTGCTCGCGCTCGTCGTGACCGCCGCCGAGGCCCGCACCACGATGGCGACCCACTGCGTCGATTTCATCAATGAAGATGATGCAGGGTGCCTGCTTCTTGGCCTGCTCGAACATGTCGCGGACGCGAGCCGCGCCCACGCCAACGAACATTTCGACGAAGTCGGAACCGGAAATCGCGAAGAACGGCACCTTGGCTTCGCCGGCAATCGCCTTGGCAAGCAAGGTCTTGCCGGTACCGGGCGAGCCGACCAACAGCACGCCGCGAGGAATCTTGCCGCCGAACTTGGTGAACTTGCTTGGATCGCGCAGGAAGTCGACCAGTTCGGACACTTCTTCCTTGGCCTCGTCGCAGCCGGCGACATCGGCAAAGGTGGTCTTGACCTGATCCTCGCCCTGCAACTTGGCGCGCGAACGACCGAAGCTCATCGCGCCGCCACGGCCGCCGCCGGACTGCATCTGGCGCATGAAGTAGATAAGGATGCCGATGAAGATCATCAGCGGAATCCAGTCGAGCAGTATCTTGAGCAGCGATGGGCCGCTGTCGGAAGGCTGCACGGTGAGCTTGGGCACCGACTTCTCGAGTTCGCCCAGGGTGTTGTCGGTCAACAATGCCTGGGTGGTGATGGTGGCACCGTCCTTGAGCGTGCCCTTGAGGCTACGGTTGTCGTTTCCGACGACCAACTCATCAACTTGGCCGTTGCGGACCTGGGAGATGAATTCCGAGTACGGGACCTCACTGGATGTCGCCGCGCCGCGTGGGTTGAAGCTCTGGAAGACGGACAGCAGCACGATCGCTATCACGAACCACAGCAACAGATTCTTGGTCATGTCATTCATCAAACTTAGATTCCTTGGAACGCGAGACGCGTTTCGGCGCAGCTGCAGCCGACCCGGTTATAGCTTCCCGCGCGAAGCACGCGGACCACGCATGATCTATGGACTTTGCCGCAAAACTCAATCGCTGCGGCTGTTAATTGGTCCGACTGGCCAAAGTTCGCCCAAGTTCGCCCAAGTGCCGGGATTATCGCCGTTTTTCGGTGGCCAGCGCATAAACTTCGGGGCTGCGTGGTCGCGATGCCTTGGGTTTGCGGACGCTGACCTTGCCGTAGTTGGCCCGCAGCCGCTTCACGTAGGCATCGAAACCGCCGCCCTGGAACAGCTTGATCAGGAACGCGCCGCCGGGTTTCAGGTGGCGCCGGGCGAAATCGTCGGCCAGGTCGGCCAGGTCCATCACACGAATCTGATCGATTTCACCGACGCCACTCATGTTCGGGGCCATGTCCGACAACACAAGGTCGACTGGTTTACCGTCCAGCTCCGACTCCAGTCGCTTGAGCGCTTCGTCCTCGCGAAAGTCGCCACAGATGAAATCGACCCCAGCGATGCTGTCCATCGGCAGGATGTCCAGCGCGATCACCCGACCGTCGTCGCCCAGCCGTTGCCGGACCATCTGCGACCAACTGCCGGGCGCGGCACCGAGATCGATGATCGTCATGCCTGGTTTCAGCAAGCGATCACGCTCAATCAGCTCTTCCAGTTTGTACACGGCGCGCGAACGCCAGCCCTCGGCTTGAGCGCGTTTTACGTACGGATCGCTGAAATGTTCCTTCAGCCAGACTTGCGAGGATTTGCTGCGTGCCATGGCGCGCATGATAACCTGACCGACCAGCCCAACCCGGCCAAACGCCTCCCGCCGATGTCGCTTTCCAAGACCCAAATCCGTTACCTGCGTGGACTCGCCCACGCGCTCAACCCGGTCATCCTGATGGGCCAGAAAGGCCTGACCGATGGCGTGCTTGGTGAGCTTGATCTTGCCCTGTCGCATCACGAACTGGTCAAGGTGAAACTTGCTGGCGGTGATCGCGAAGAACGCGCGGGAATCCTTGCCGCGCTGCTGGATGGCAGCAAGGCGGAACTGGTCCAGAGCATCGGGCATACCGCCAGCCTGTTCCGGCGCAACGCCGAGCAGCCGAAGATCACCCTGCCGAGATAGCTCGCTCCGATGGCGCTGACCCACGACCGCCCGGAAGGCTATTTCTTCATTCGAACCTGTGACGCTCGCAGCGTCACCATCATTGATCGCAGCCTGCGCAACAGTTGCCTGGTGCTGCCGGATCGTGTGGTCGAAGACTGGCCGGTCGACGATATCGGTGCATTCACCGATGCCGTTGCGCAGGAGCTTGCTGCGCTGAAGCCGGAACTGATTCTGCTTGGTACCGGGGCCAGCTTGCGGTTTCCATCGGTGTCCAGTCGCAGCGTGTTGTTGCGCCAGCACATCGGCATCGAAGTGATGGACAACGGCGCGGCTTGTCGCACCTACAACCTGCTCGCCGAAGAAGGTCGCTACCCGTTGCTGGCGCTGATTTTGCCGAGTTCGGATTCCGAACTGGAGACACCCGATGCGTGATGAACTGGGCGTGCTGGCCCGCTACAACCGCTGGATGAACGATCGCATCTACACAGTCGCTGCGACCTTGCCGGAAGCGGAGTTCATGCGTGATCGCGGCGCGTTCTTCGGCTCGATCTTCGCCACGCTCAACCACATCATGGTCGCCGACCTGTTGTGGCTGCATCGGTTTGCGCGTGCCGACGAGGGCGACCGCGCACTGGACCCGATTCGCGCCATGGTCGAGCCAACCCAACTCGACCAGCAACTGCACGGGTCGCTCGCCGAACTCGCCAAGCGGCGCGAGATGATCGACACGACGATCCAGCGCTGGATTGCTGGCTTGGCCGAGGAACGCCTGATGGCGTCGATCAACTACACGAACACCAGCGGTGTTGCCTTCACGCGCCGCCTGAGTTTCCTGCTGACCCACTTTTTCAATCACCAGACTCATCATCGCGGTCAGGTGACAACCCTGCTCAATCAAGCGGGCGTCGAAGTCGGTGTGACCGACCTTGCATTGATGCTCGCCGAACCGGAATAGCTTTCCGCTAAACGCGTTGCTGATACTTCTCGGCGACGTAGTTCTCGATCACATCGACAAACTCATGCGCGATATTCTCGCCGCGCAAAGTCATCGCCTTCTTGCCATCAATGAACACCGGCGCGATGGGTGCTTCGCCGGTGCCGGGCAACGAGATGCCGATGTCGGCGTATTTTGACTCGCCCGGACCGTTGACCACGCAGCCCATCACGGCGAGGGTCATGTTCTCGACGCCGTCGTATTTCATCCGCCATTCCGGCATCTTGTTGCGGACATGATCTTGTACGGTCTTGGCAAGCTCCTGGAAAAACGTGCTGGTGGTACGACCGCAGCCGGGGCACGCCGTGACCAATGGCGTAAACGCGCGCAAGCCCATGGTTTGCAAAATTTCCTGGCCGACGATCACTTCGCGCGTACGCGATTCGCCGGGTTCAGGCGTCAGTGAAATGCGGATGGTGTCGCCGATGCCTTCCTGCAACAGCACCGCCAGCGCCGCAGTCGAGGCGACGATACCTTTCGAACCCAAGCCGGCTTCGGTCAGACCGAGGTGCAGCGCGTAGTCGCAACGAGCGCCAAGGTCGCGATAGACCGCGATCAATTCCTGCACGCCGGACACCTTGCACGACAGGATGATGCGGTCGCGGCCCAGACCTAAATCCTCTGCACGCCCTGCTGATTCCAGTGCCGAGCGGATCAGCGCCTCGCGTGCGACCCGAGCCGCCGACCACGGCTCGGTGCGCGTGGTGTTCTCGTCCATCATCGCGGTGACCATGGACTGATCCAGCGAACCCCAGTTGACGCCAATGCGGATTGCCTTGTCGTGGCGCAACGCGGTTTCGACGATCGCGCTGAACTGGGTGTCGCGCTTCTTGCCGAAGCCGACATTACCGGGATTGATTCGGTATTTGGACAACGCGACCGCACAGGCGGGTTCGTCTTCCAGCAACTGATGGCCGTTGTAGTGGAAGTCGCCGATCAGTGGCACCGAGCAGCCCATCATGTCCAGGCGCTCGCGAATGCGCGGCACGGCGGCAGCCGATTCGGGATTATTGACGGTGATGCGGACCAGCTCGGAACCGGCGCGTGCAAGTTCGGCGATCTGCTTCGCGGTGCCTGCGACATCGGCCGTGTCGGTGTTGGTCATCGACTGCACGACAATCGGCGAGCCGCCACCGACAGTGACCTGGTCGATGCGTACGCCGATGCTGGCGCGGCGGGCCATCAATCCGCCGAATGGTTCTGGCTGGGTCACTAGGGATACTCTGAACAAGTCCACGCAGGCGGCATGATGTCAGAAAGGTCACGGATTGATGTGCGTGGCGCAGTGCCGGCTGGCCGCCTGGTCAAGCCGCGCGAGTCGATCCGCGGACCTTTCGGACATCACCCCGTGATATGAAATCAACAAGTTGGGGCCTGAGCAATCCACGAAACGGGATGCCGATTTTAGCAAGGCTGGCGGCTTGCCGATGTTGTTGCGACGACGAGTTTCTGCGCGGACGGTGCTCAACCGGTGAGCTCAGTCTGCGCCGACCGCCTGTTGCCGCGGTATCGCAACGCGTGCGTCCTCCGCACGACGCATCGACGGCAAGCGGAAATGGATATAGCTGCCTGAGCGATCCAGCAAGCCGGTTGCGCCAAGTCGGCGCACGCCGGCGTCGATCCACCAGCGATTGCCATCGTGCGGCGATGCCACGCTGAGCGCGACCAGGCTGCGGTCGACCAGGTTTGGCGACACCACCGACGGCACCAGCAAGGTCGAATAGATGCCGGCATCGACACTGCGTAATGGGGCCAGCAACAAGCCACGGTTTGGGGCGCGACTGGGTGCCGTGTCGTCGGCCAGTCGCACCGCCACTGCAAGCGCGCGGCGCGCCAGCACTTCCACACCCGCCTCGACATCACCGTCCTCGTTGATGCGCAACCAGCGGATCGAGCCGACGATCCAGTTCGATGCACTGTCGCGTTCGGATCGCAAGCCGATCACTTCGCCCACTTTCGCACGGACGGTTTCGCCGCGCGGGCCGCTGGTCCAGCGCAATCGGTAGCCGCGCAAGCTCTGGTCGAGGACGTAGGCAGGACGCTGGGTTACACGTGTTTGCTCGCTGCTGGTGTGTACCCACGACGCCATCACTTCATGCTCGGAAGCGTCGCCGCTACCGAAGACGCGTTGCGCGAAGCTGCGGAAATCCTCGTTATTGGCCATCACGTTATGCAGGTCGTGCAGGCCGATGACGGTTTCCATCTCCTGCTCGCTGTCCAGACGTTCGAAGTCGCGCGAATAGTCGGCGGTCAAGCTGCCCACCAGGTGGCGCAGCAATCGGATTTCGGCGCGCAACGGCGTACCGCCGCGATGCGGAAGCTCGACCGAGTGGGCATCATCGCTGGCCGCATTGATCCGTGATTCGATCTCGCTGTAAACGCGCGTCGTGTCGATGCCGAGCAGGCTGCGCTTGCCGATTATCGAGTCTTCGACCACGAAACCAGGGCCGACATCGCTATACGTATCGGCCAGACGCAAGGTGCCGCCCTGCTCCACGTCGGCGCCAACATCGCGTAGTTCGCACAGCGGTGCCAACAGTCGGGTGATCGCATTGATTTCCGGCAATTCGCGGAAGGTGAAGCTGTAGGGATTGATCAGGGACAACAGCAAGGCGTGCGCGTAGACATGGCGCGGTCGCGCACCGCCGCCGAAACGCGATCCATCCACCGGCCGGCTTTGCAATTTGAGATCCACGATTACTCGGTAGACGTCATGCATCGACTGCCAGACGCCCGCCAGCGGCGCGTGATAGCACTGGTAGGACTTCTGCAGGCACTGCCCGCCATGCTGAAGCGCACGAACGGCGGCAAGGCTGGCCTGGCCGCCACGAAACATGGGAACGGCTTCCTTTGGAGCGCACAGGTCGTAAAGGACCTCGATGTAGCCCAGCGACAGCTCGAACTCGAACAGCTCGGTGAGCGTAGCCAGATCGGCCTTCTGCGGGGTCAGCGGAAACGTTGAACCAAGAATCTGGGCATCGGCGGTGGAGATGCACTGGCCGACCGGCACACGCAGCGTTTCCAGCATTTCCAGGCGTTGCAGCGGTTCGATACGCACCTTGTTCATCGCGCGCAGGCGGTCCAGAAGCTGGCTCGACGTGGCCCCGAAGTTTGCCAACGGCAGCGCATCGATCCAGCCGCGCAAGCTGCGCGGGACCGAGCCAGGCACCGATTCGTCCGGCGAGTGCCGGTGCGGTATGGCGCGCATCAGTTGTCGATAAAGTTCGTTCATTAGGTCATCCCGTGCATCCGGCCCGTCGTTAAAAAAGTCGGGCGGTCCCTGTCCAATGCAAGGGCGATGCCAGCCAGTCACGCGCAACCGCCAGCCGGCAAGCAACGGGCGAACTGGGTCTCTATCGCGATTGTTCAGGAATATTCGTGACCGCAGTCACAAAAAAGCGAATGAAACCGCGACGGCTGACAAAATTTGGCCGACTTTTACATCTGTTCCGGTCGGCGTCGCATCGGGTAGGGAGCCGGAATATTCCGGCCCCCTCCCACACCACCGTACGTGCGGTTCCGCATACGGCGGTTCACGAGTGACACTGAAGATGCCGACTGGTGTAGCCGCGACACCTCCGCTTTCGTTTGCCCGGCTGCCGCCGTGATCG
>JBATAQ010000005.1:0-9863 GCA_049661925.1 Dokdonella sp. | reverse complement strand
TGGCTGAGTTTTCGCTTCCAAAAAATTCCAAGATCCAGAAGGGCAAGCGGTTCCCTGCCCCGGCTGGTGCGAAAAACGTGCGCCAGTTCCATGTCTATCGCTGGAGCCCGGATGCGGGCAGTAATCCGAGCATCGACAGCTACGATCTCGACCTGGACGCCTGCGGGCCGATGGTTCTTGACGCGCTGATCAAGATCAAGAACGAAGTCGATCCGACCCTGACCTTCCGACGATCATGTCGCGAAGGCATCTGCGGCTCGTGCGCGATGAACATCGACGGCGTCAACACGCTGGCCTGCACGATGGCGATCGAGGACTGCGGCAAGGGCACGGGCGACGTCAAGGTTTATCCGCTGCCGCATATGGACGTGGTCAAGGACCTGGTTCCCGACCTCACTCACTTCTACGCGCAATACGCGTCGATCAAGCCGTGGCTGCGCACGCAAAGTCCGGCGCCGGACAAGGAGCGCCTGCAATCGAAAGAAGACCGCTCCAAGCTCGACGGCCTTTACGAATGCATCCTTTGCGCGTGCTGTTCGACGGCGTGCCCGAGCTACTGGTGGAACGGTGATCGCTATCTTGGCCCGGCCGTGTTGCTGCAGGCGTATCGCTGGATCGTCGACAGCCGTGATGAAGACACCGGTGCGCGACTGGACGATCTCGAAGATCCGTTCAAGCTGTATCGCTGCCACACCATCATGAATTGCACCCGCACCTGCCCCAAGGGTTTGAACCCGGCCAAAGCGATAGCCGAGATCAAGAAACTGATGGTCGAGCGCCGCGCCTGAGTCCAGCCGTGTCACAAGCCGACGACAGTGAATCCAACGCAGCGTTGAAAAGACTGCGCTGGCGCTGCCGGCGTGGTACGCGAGAGCTCGACCAACTGGTTGGTTGGTGGCTGGACGAGCGCTATTCAAGCGCACCAGCAGAACAACAAACCGCATTCGCCTCGCTTCTGGATGCGCAGGACCCCGATCTCTGGGATTGGGTGATGGGTCGAGATCGGCCCGACGATGCCGAACAGGCGGCAATCATCGATGCCATCCGTACCCGCCATCAGCTTTGAGCCGAAGCCCTCTCGGCAGTTGCTGATTGCAAGCGCGGCGATGATTGTTCTTGCGTTGGCTTCGCTGGCGATCAGCGCGATGCCTTGGTGGTTTTCGTTGCCTGCGAGTGCCAGCGTTTTGGTGCTGGCCACGCTCGCCATTGCGCGCTATCGCAAGCCGCGCTACGTCGCGATCAGTCACGACCAAACCGGTTGGCAACTACGCGATCGCGACGGAGCGTGGAACGCCGCCACCTTGCACAGCCACGGTCAGCTCGGAAGCTGGCTAATCCTGGATTTCACCGCACCGAAAAGCCGTTGGAGCACGCTGTTGACCACGGACACGATCGACACCGATACGCGGCGACGATTGATCCTGGTCATCGCCGCAACGGCAAACGCGAATGCGAAGCCAGTTTCGTAGAGTGGAATCACCGCAGGTGATTCCACCACACCACCCGAGCTTGCAATATCCCGCCAGTTCGCCAGTCCCTCCCTGGTGACCTCGGTTCACCTGCGATTCGATGACGATGCGGATGGAGGCGTTGACATGGTGGAAACACCTGCGGCGGTTCCACCCTACAATTTACATCGACCCTCACCGGTCTCGAAATCTTCGAACGCGGGAACGCCAGTTGATCCCCAGTCGTTCGGATAAGTCCCCTTCAATACATACTCGTGAAAACTCGAATGCGGCCAATCGATGGGTGAATCGGCGAAGCCATGCTTCACCGGATTGAAGTGGATGTAATCCAGGTGTCGTCGCAAATCATCCTCGTCGCGAATGCGGTGTTCCCAGAATCGCCGCTGCCAGATTCCTCGCTTGCCGCGCTCATGGCGCACATCGCTGCGCTGCTCGCCGCCTTTGAACCCGCGACTGAAATCGGTCTTGATGCGTCGCCATCGCGTTGAGTAATCGGTATCGTCGGCCGGCAATCTCCACAGCCAATGCATGTGATTGGGCAGGACCACCCAACCGACAATCACGAACGGTCGCCGTGCGCGTTCGATCACCACGCAGGTGCGCAAATGATCGATGTAGCGCACCAACATCGGATCGCGCCGACGATCCAGCAGATTCACCGTGAAGAACCAGGTCGATCCAGCGCTACGCAGACGACGATAGTTGGACATCACCTCAAGTCCATTGATGGCGTTGGCCGCATCATGCGCCCAAACGCACATCGCTCAAATGGCGGTTTGTGGATTCGTAGGTTGGAACCGGCGCAGCCGTTTCCACCACAGCGCCCGAGGTTGCAACACACCGCAACGCTTCACATCGCGGCTTTCATTGCGACATCGAGGCGCTACATCGGTGGAAGACCAGCTCCGCTGTTGAGAAGCGCTTCTCCTGCGGAGGTTCCACCCTACAGAACCACCCTAGCGTTCGGTCGCCGCGTAGGGTGGAACCTCCGTAGGAGATTCCACCACACCGCCCGAGCTTGCAACACACCGCAAGGCACCACATCGCGGCTTTCATTGCGACATTGAGGCGCTACATCGGTGGAAGACCAGCTCCGCTGTTGAAGAGCGCTTCCGCTTCGCGGGTTCCACCCTACAGAACCACCCTACGGCCCTGGTCATCGCCGCGAAGTCTTGAAGTGCTTCACAGCGGTGGGATCTCCTTTGGAGGTCCCACCCTACGGCCTGGTCATCGCCGCGAAGTCTTGAGGTGCTTCACAACGGTGGGATCTCCGTCGGAGGTCCCACCCTACGGCACTAGCCAGCGACGGGAGAAGGAAATTGCGGCGGTGGCGCATAATCGCCCGATGATTGAAATCACGGCCAGCGCCGAACATCGCCTCGGCATGCCCGCCGCGCAGTTCCTGCGCGAATACTGGCAGCGCAAGCCGCTGTTGATCCGTGGCGCGTTTGCCGACCTCGGCTGCCCCATCACGCCGGAAGACCTGGCCGGCTTGGCTTGCGAAGAGTTCGCGCTGTCGCGCATCGTCATCCACGACGCCAAGCGGGATCGCTGGGCATTGGAAAGCGGCCCGTTCGAGGAAACGCGTTTCGCATCGCTACCGAAACGCGACTGGACCTTGCTGGTGCAGGACGTCGACAAGTGGGATGCCGATGTCGGCGCGCTGCTGGCGGCGTTCGATTTCCTGCCGACCTGGCGCATCGACGACATAATGGTGAGCTACGCCGTCGATGGCGGCTCGGTTGGCGCGCATGTCGATCAGTACGACGTATTCCTGTTGCAAGCGCAGGGCAACCGACGCTGGAAGATTGACACCACCGCCGATCCATCGACCGAATTTCGCGACGATGCCGAGCTGCGCCTGTTACGCGAATTCAATCCCGATCACGACTGGTTGCTTGAACCCGGCGACATGCTTTACCTGCCTCCGGGCATCCCCCACCACGGTGTCGCCGAAGGTGATTGCCTGACCTTTTCGATCGGCATGCGTGCGCCATCCGTCAGCGATTTGATCGTCGATTTCGCTGAATCGTTGGCGGAAGGCATTCCCGAAGAGTGGCGCTATCGCGACGCCGGAATGGGCGTGGCCAATGAGGCGGGAGAGATCGACGCAAGCGCTCTTGTACGCGTGCGCGAAGCGCTCACGAAGCTCAGCGATATCGATGACGCCAGCCTTGCCGCGTGGTTTCCGCGCTTCATCACGCGCTACCGCGCCGCGAATACGCCAGCACCGCGTCCGAAACCCTTGTCAGCGGTGCAATGGCAGCGTGATTGCGAGTCGGGTGCGCGCCTGCAACGCAATCCGTGGGCGCGATTGGCCTGGATCGCGCAGGATGAGGGCGCGACGCTCTACGCCTGCGGCGAAGCGTTTCCTTGCAGTCTCGCGATTGCCCGGCAACTCTGTGATCGCCAGGCGGTGAACGACATCGACATCGCCAGGCTCAATGTGCGTGACGCAGATCTCGTGCTCGAATTGATCAACGCCGGCATGCTTGGTCTGCACAAGCCACGTGCTTCACGGAGCCGCCGATGACGAACAACGCATTCACGGTCAGCGTTGCCGACTGGACTGAAGACCTGTCCGATCTGCGCGAGATTCGCGAACAGGTTTTCATCGTTGAGCAGAACGTACCGGCTATTGCCGAATGGGACGACGTCGATGCGCAGTCGCTGCACGTGATCGCACGCGATGGAGACGGTCGGCCGATCGGTACCGGACGCCTCAACCCGCGGCACACGATTGGTCGCGTTGCGGTTGTCTCCAGCTGGCGCGGCCGTGGTGTCGGCAACGCGCTGATGCAGGCCTTGCTGGGAGCGGCGCGTGAGCGCGGCATCCCACGCGTGGAACTGCACTCGCAAACACACGCTTCCGGCTTTTACGAGCGCCTGGGTTTCGTGGCTTTTGGCGATGAGTATCTGGAATGCGAAATCCCGCATCGGAGCATGGCGATCGAGCTGGCACCTGGTACCGCTGCGGCGCAACGGCCCGAATCGGCGGTCACGATGGAAGGCGTGCTGCGGGTTCGTTCGCGCGTTGAACTGATCGAAGCGCATCGCCGCCTGCTTGCCGAGGCTCGTCACGAAGTGGCCATCCTCAGCCACGATCTCGACCCCGGCGTGCTCGATTCTGCGGATGTGCTCGCCGAGCTTCGCCGCATTGCGCTGTCAGGCCGACGTGCGCGCGTTCGCGTTCTGGTACGACAGCCATCGACACGTGCGGCAGCACTCATCGCACTCGCGCAGCGCTTGCCGAGCACGATCGCCATTCGCAGCCCGGTCGAGGAAGAGGATCGTGCGCTCAGCCTCGGCCTGGTTCTCAACGACTCAAACGGCTATTTGCAGCGCAACGACGCGCAACGTGTGGATGGCCACGGTTCGCTCGACGCGGCCGCGCGACAGCGTCCGCTATTGACTCGTTTCGATGCCATGTGGGAACGCGCCGAACCCAGTGTCGAGTTGCGCGTGTTGTCCATCTGAAAGCGTGAAACGCCGCTTCGATGCGGGCAAAAACCGTGTGCAGTTGCAGCATCGTCAGGATGCAGCGGCTATAATTGCCCGATTATTTGCGCCAGCACGCCCGTGCCGCCGGGCTCCGCCTGACGGCGTCGCGGCTCGCGCCGAACCCCATCAACGTCCTCCAGGTGAATCGTGTCCGCCAACCTGTATCAGCAATTCGCGTCGACCTCCGCCCTGTCCGGTGGCAATGCGACCTACATCGAGGATCTTTACGAGAGCTGGCTGCGTGACGCCGATTCGGTCCCGGTCGAGTGGAAGACGTCTTTCGAAAGCTACAAGGGCCGAGATGCCGGCGATGTGCCGCATTCCGATGCCATCGCTCGCATCGAAGCCGCTCAACAGCAGCGTCGATCCAGTGCCAGCGTTGGCGGCGGCGGTAGCGATGATGTCGCCTCGCAAAAGCAGGGCGGTGTTGCCCGCCTGATAACGGCTTACCGTTCACGCGGCCACCTCGCCGCCGACCTTGATCCGTTGCAAATGCGCAAGACGTTGGCAACGTCCGAACTGGAAACGCTGGGCTTGTTGCCGCGGCCCAGCGTCCCCGACCTCGATCCGTCCTGGCACGGACTGGACGACGGCGACCTCGATACGGAATTCGCGACGCGTTCGATGGGCTTTCCCAAACATCTGCCCTTGCGCGAGCTCATCAGTCTGCTCAAGAAAACCTACGCCAGCAGCATTGGCGCCGAGTTCATGCACATTGCCGATGCGCCCGAGCGACAGTGGCTGCACGAGCGACTGGAAAGTGCCGGCGGCGATTTCGGTTTCGGTGCCGACGACAAGAAGCGCATCTACGAGCGCCTGGTCCAGACCGATGGCCTTGAGCGCTACCTGCACACCAAGTACGTTGGCCAGAAGCGGTTTGGTCTGGAAGGCGGCGACAGCCTGATTCCGATGCTGGATGAATTGCTGCGTCGTGGTGGTAGTGACGGACTCAAGGATATGGTCGTCGGCATGGCCCACCGCGGTCGGCTCAACGTGTTGGTCAACATCCTCGGAAAGCCACCGCAGAAACTGTTCGATGAATTCGAGGGCCGCTTCGACCATCCGGACGATCCGGCGCATTCGGGCGACGTAAAATATCACATGGGGTTTTCGGCGAACGTGAAGACGCCGGGCCGGACCGTGCACATTTCTCTCGCGTTCAATCCATCGCACCTGGAGATCGTCAATCCGGTGGTGGCGGGTTCTGCTCTTGCACGCCAGGTCTATCGCAAGGATGTCGACCGCGACCAGGTTGTTCCGGTGCTGATCCATGGCGACTCCGCGTTCGCGGGCCAGGGTGTCGTGATGGAGCTGTTCAACATGTCGCAAGCCACCGGCTACTACGTTGGCGGCAGCATCCACATCGTCATCAATAATCAGGTTGGCTTCACCACGTCGAACCCCAACGACACCCGCTCGACGCTGTACTGCACCGACGTTGCCAAGATGGTCCACGCACCGGTGTTCCATGTGAATGGCGACGACCCGGAAGCGGTGGTGTTCGTCACCCAACTTGCCTTCGATTACCGCAAGCGCTTCCACAGCGATGTCGTCATCGACCTGGTCTGCTATCGCCGCCACGGCCACAACGAAGCGGACGAGCCATCGGCCACGCAACCGTTGATGTACCAGATCATTCGCAAGCGTCCGCCGTTGCGCGAGCTATATGCGAAACGCTTGATCGAGGAAAAAGTGCTCAGCGAGGAATCGGCCAAAGCGGCCGTCGACAACTACCGCGACAAACTGGATGCGGGAACACCGATTGCCGATCTCGATACCAACTTCCACGACGATTTCGCGGTTGACTGGTCGAAGAACCTCGATGGCACGCTAGCCGAAAAAGTCAACACCGGCGTGCCGCGCAAGCAGCTTGATGCGCTCAACCAGAAGTTGCTGACGATTCCTGATGACATCACCCTGCAATCGCGCGTTGCCAAGATCTACGGTGATCGCGAAAAGATGGCGTCCGGCGAACTGCCGGGCGACTGGGGCTTCGCCGAAAACCTGGCCTATGCGTCAATCATTGCCGACAACTACGATCTGCGCCTGGATGGCCAGGATTCCGGTCGCGGTACATTCTTCCACCGCCACGCCGTGCTGCACGACCAGGAAACCGCAAAGCGATTCATCCCGCTGACCACGATTCGCGCGGGCGCTGATGTCGCCATCATCGACTCGATATTGAGCGAAGAAGCGGTGATGGCATTCGAGTACGGTTTCGCCACCGCCGATCCGCGAACATTGGTGATCTGGGAAGCGCAGTTCGGTGATTTCGCGAACGGTGCGCAGGTTGTCATCGACCAGTTCATCTCGTCTGGCGAAGCGAAATGGAGGCGCCTGTGCGGGCTGGTCCTGCTGCTTCCTCATGGTTATGAAGGGCAAGGTCCGGAGCATTCATCCGCACGCCTGGAGCGTTATCTGCAACTTTGTGCGCTGGAGAACATGCAGGTGGTTGTGCCGACCACTCCGGCGCAGATGTTCCACTTGTTGCGCCGACAAATGTTGCGCAAGACACGCAAGCCGTTGATCGTGATGACGCCGAAGTCGTTGCTGCGCCACAAGCTGGCTGTGTCCTCGCTCGCCGATCTTGAAACAGGAACGTTCCAGAACCTGATTCCCGATTCGACCGCGAAGAATGCGAAGAAAGTTGAGCGCGTCGTGTTCTGTTCTGGCAAGGTCTACTACGACCTCGTTGAATCGGCAGCCGAACGCAAGCTCGACAACGTCGCCATTGTTCGCATTGAACAGCTCTATCCATTCCCTCGTGAGCTCGCGCACGCTGAGATGGCCAAGTATCCCAAGGCGCGCGAGGTCGTCTGGTGCCAGGAAGAACCGATGAACCAGGGCGCGTGGTACCAGATCAAGCACCAGATGCAGGATGTCGGTGGCGAGCTGCCACTCGGCTATGCCGGACGCGGTCGCTCGCCTGCACCGGCGGCGGGCCACATGGCTACCCACGTCGCCGAACAGAACGCACTGGTTGAAGCCGCCCTGGTGTCGCCGCTGGGCTCACAAAAATCGCGCGATTGATCGCATTCGCGACCGCCGCGCCGTTACCCTACTGACAACAAAAAGAAACAGGACGCAACGCATGACCATTGAAATCAAGGTTCCGGTACTTCCCGAGTCGGTTTCCGACGCGACCATCGCGACGTGGCACAAGAAGCCGGGCGATTCGGTGAAGCGCGACGAGAATCTGGTCGATCTGGAAACCGACAAGGTCGTGCTGGAAGTGCCTGCGCCCGCCGATGGCGTGCTCAAGGAAATCAAGCAAGCCGAAGGCGCGACCGTGACCAGCGAGCAGGTGATCGCGACGTTCGAGGAAGGTGCGGTTGCCGATACGCCGAAAGAAAAGGCTGAACCGAAGGGCGATGCGAAGCCCGAAGCCAAAGTCGACAAGGCTGCCACGAGCAAGTCGGCTACTCCCACCAAGGGGGAAACGTCGGGCAAGGTTGACGATCTGTCACCAGCCGGTCGCCGTGTCGCGGTCGAAGAAAATATCGATCCGGCCAATGTGAAAGGCAGCGGTCGCGATGGCCGCGTCACCAAGGAAGATCTGGTCAATTCAAAGAACGCGCCTGCCCCGACGGCTGCGAAAGCAACACCGGGTTCGCGACCGGAAGAGCGCGTGCCGATGACGCGGATGCGCGCCAAGATCGCCGAGCGCCTGATGCTGTCGAAGAACTCGATTGCGATGCTGACCTCGTTCAACGAGATCAACCTGGCCAACGTTGCGAAGATGCGCAAGGAACTCGGTGAGGCGTTCGAGAAGGCCAACGGCATCAAGCTTGGCTACATGAGTTTCTTCCTCAAGGCCGCCGCCGAAGCGCTCAAGCGCTACCCGGTGGTCAATGCATCAGTGGATGGCAATGATGTCGTCTACCACGGCTACCAGGATATTTCGGTTGCGGTTTCTACCGAGCGTGGACTGGTCACGCCGGTGCTGCGCGACGTGCAGGATATGAGTTTCGCCGACATCGAGAAAGCCATCAGCGGTTTCGCCAGGAAGGCGCGCGACGGCGGACTGACTCTCGACGATCTGCAAGGTGGCACCTTCACGGTCACCAACGGCGGCACGTTCGGTTCATTGTTCTCGACGCCCATCGTCAACCCACCGCAAAGCGCGATCCTTGGCATGCACACGATCAAGGAACGCGCCATCGTCGAGAACGGCCAGGTAGTCGCTGCACCGATGATGTACGTCGCGATCAGCTACGACCACCGCATCATCGACGGCAAGGACGCGGTGCTGTTCCTGGTCGACATCAAGAACCAACTCGAGAATCCGCAGCGCATGCTGCTGGGTATCTGATAGCGCCCTGCCCCACTGGCAGCGGAAACCGAAAGCGAGAACCGTGATGAGTGAACAATTCGATATCGTCGTCATTGGCGGTGGCCCAGCCGGTTACCACGCCGCGATCCGTGCCGCACAGCTCGGCATGACCGTCGCCTGCGTTGACGACTTCGTCGGCAAGGATGGCAAACAAGCCCTCGGCGGAACCTGTCTCAATGTCGGCTGCATTCCGTCCAAGGCGCTGCTCGATTCGTCCAGGCAGTTCTACAATTTGAACCACAGCTTCGATGTGCATGGCATTACCACGAAGGGTGCCAGCATCGACGTCGGCACCATGATTGGGCGCAAGGACAAGATCGTCAAACAGTTCACCGGCGGCGTCGCCATGTTGTTCAAGGCGAACAAGGTCACGCCATTCTTCGGTCGTGGACGATTGCTGAAAGATCGACAGGTCGAAGTGACCTTGAACGATGGCAAGAAGCAGATGCTGTCCGGCACCAACGTCATCATCGCGACGGGTTCCGTTCCTATCGAATTGCCATTCGCGAAGTTCGATGGCAAGCACATCGTCGACAACGCTGGCGCACTGGAATTCGAGA
>JBATAQ010000004.1:0-4538 GCA_049661925.1 Dokdonella sp. | reverse complement strand
TTGCCGCGGAAGTTCTTGTATGCGGCTTTCAAGTCCTGGCTGTTGCCGATGGAGAGGACCTTGTCGCGGAAGATCTGGCCGTTTGCGGCGCTCATGCCGCCGTTTTCCTTGAACCACTCGAAGGCGTCGTGGTCGAGTACTTCGCTCCAGAAGTAGGCGTAGTAGCCGGCCGAATATCCGCCGCCCCAGATGTGGGCGAAGTACGGGGTGCGGTAGCGCGGTGGCACTTGCGGCATGTCGACCTTGAAGCGCTTCAGCGATTCAGCTTCGAACACGTCGGCGTCTTTCATTGGCGCGTCTGCGGGCAGGGTGTGCCAAGCGAGGTCGAGCAAGGCAGCGGCGAGGTATTCGGTGGTGCCGTAGCCCTGGTTGAAGGTTGCGGCTTTCTTGATCTTGTCGACCATCGCTTGCGGCATCGGCTCGCCGGTCTGGTAGTGCTTGGCGAAGTTGGCGAACACTTTCGGGTCGGACGCCCAGTGCTCGTTGAACTGCGAGGGAAATTCGACGAAATCACGCGGCACGGCGGTGCCTGCAATGCCCGGGTACTTCACGTTCGAGAACATGCCGTGCAAGGCGTGGCCGAACTCGTGGAACATCGTCGTCACATCGTCAAAGCTGAGCAGCGCCGGCTGGCCTTCTGCCGGCTTGGTGAAGTTGCAGACGTTGAACACGACGGGCTTGGTGCCGGTCAGGCCGTTCTGCTCAACGAACACGTCCATCCACGCGCCACCGGCCTTGCTGTCGCGCTTGAAGTAGTCGGCGTAGAACAGGGCGAGCGGCGTGCCGTCCTTGTCGAACACGTCGAACACGCGGACGTCGGGCTGATAAACCGGAAGGTCGGTACGCTCCTTGAAGGTGAGGCCGTACATCTGGTTGGCAGCGAAGAACACGCCGTCCTTGAGCACGCGATCAAGCTCGAAGTACGGACGAATTTCCGTTTCGTCGAGATCAAACTCGGCCTTGCGAACCTGCTCGGCGTAGAAGTCCCAATCCGATGCGGCCAGCTTGAAACCGCCCTTCTGCTTGTCGATCAACTTCTGCATCTTGGCCGCTTCGCCACGTGCCTTGGCGGTGGCGGCGGGCACGGTATCGGTCAGCAACTTCATTGCCGCTTCCGGCGTTTTCGCCATCTGGTCGCCGAGTGCGTAGGTGGCGTAGTTCGGGAAACCGAGCAGCTTGGCCTGCTGCGCGCGCAACTGGGCAAGGCGCTGCACCAGGGCGCGGGTGTCGTTGCCATCGCCATGCGAGGCGCGTAGCTCGGAATTCTTCAGCAGCTCTGCACGCACATCGCGATCGCTGAGCGACGCCAGCGCCGGCTGGTTGGTGGTGTTCTGTAGCGGGATCACGAACTTGCCATCCAGCTTGCGCTCTGCGGCGGCGGACGTGGCGGCGGTCATGTCGGCATCGCTGGAACCTGCCAGCTTGGCCTTGTCGTCGACGATCAGCGCGCCTTCCTTGGTCGCTGCGAGCAGCTTCTCGGAGAAGTCGGTCGACAGCTTGGATTCCTCGACATTGAGTTCACGCAGGCTCGCCTTGTCGGCGTCGGATAGCTCGGCACCGGCACGCACGAATTGCTCGTAATCGTGCTCGACCAGGCGCTTCTGCTGCGGATCAAAATTCAGCGTTTCCCGCGCGTCGTAAATCGCCTTGACCCGGGCGAACAGTTTCGGATCGAGGAAAATCTCGTCGCTATGGTTTGCCAACAGCGGCGCGACATCGGCCTGAATCTTTTGCAGGGTCGGATTGTTGTTGGCTTGGGCGACACTGAAGAAAACGCGTGAAACGCGGGTCAGCATCGCACCGGAACGCTCCATCGCTTCGATGGTGTTCTCGAAGGTGGCGGCTTCGGCGTTGTCGGCGATCTTTCGAATCTCGGCGGCGTGTTGCTTGATGCCTTCCTCGATGGCCGGCTGATAGTCGGCGTCGGTGATCTTGTCGAACGCGGGTGCTTCGAATGGCAGGGTACTGGCGGCGGCGAACGGATTCTCGCGCGCAGGTTCCGGCGCGGGTGCAACGGGCATGGCGGCCTCCGTGGTGGCCGGCGGCTTGTCGGCGTCGCCGGCTTTGGAACACGCGCCGAGCGCGAGGCTGACGGCGATGAGCAATACGGTGGATCGCAACATGATGGATTCCTCGATGGATGCGCCGAACCGCGACGCCGACAATTAACTGCGCGAAATGTATGCCTTTCCGGACCGGCTGCCATGTGCCGTTCGCACTGGTGTCGGTGGGCTTATTAGTCCTTCATGCGCCGATATACGAACCAGGGCAAGCGCTTGATGATGAAAATGATCGCCCACCACCACGACGGCAGGTAGCGTTCGAATGAGCCCTTGCCGAGTCGGTCAACCACGGCTTTCGCGGCTTCGTCGGGTGCCAGCGCCGGCAACGGCAGCTTCATGCCGTGGGTGAGGTTGGTGCGCAGGAAGCCCAGTTGCCACAACTGCACATGCAACTCGCGGGTCTTGTAGCGCTGACGCAGGCTTTCGGCGAACGAGCTCAGGCCGCGCTTGGCGGCTGCATAGGCGACGTTTTTGCCGCGTCCGCGCTGGGCGGCGACGCTGCCGAACAGCACCACGGTGCCCTTGCGTTCCAGCAGCGCCGGCAACAAGCCATGCGCGATAGCGAGTGGCGCGTTCAAATTCACGGCCAGCAATTGCGAAATCGCGGCGGCATCGAGCGACAAGTCGTCATCCCGTCGCGAAACGCCGACCGGCATCAGCAATGACGTGATCGGCGGCAGGCCTTCCAGTGCGGCGAGCACCTTTGCGCCGGGATCGGGATCACGGCCCAAGTCCAGTCCCAGTGAGCGCGCTTCAATGCCGTGGCGCAGGCGCAAATCGGCGCAAGTCGCTTCGACATCGCGCCGCTCCGACGCGACCAGCAACAACGGCTGCTTGCGACGCGCTATTTCAACGGCAAGCGCACGACCGAGTCCGCTCGACGCACCGATGATGACCGCCGTCACAGGCCAATCCTCCGCGTCAGTTCCGATTGAACGCGGCCTTCCACATCGAAGCTGCGCAAGTGTTCGCGCAGCGCTTCGAAATCAGGAATCGCGCGACGTACGACATCGGCTTGCAAGGTCGAATCCTTGATCAGGTTGGGACGACCGCCGTGTTCGATTGCGCATTCTGCGAGTGCGTCGAGAAATGCGCGCTGGCTGGTTTGCGCGGGTGATGGCACGTGGATCGCCAAGGCAATGCCACGTCCGTCGAAAGCGAGGCCATCAGCGTGGCCATCGAACAATTTGCTGGCGACCAGGCTGATGCGTGGCTTGGTCTTGTTGACCAGATGGGTTAACGCCGCCGCGAACGGCGTGAAGCGCGTGTTCGGTACCAGCCATTGCGCTTCGACCATGCCGGCTTTGCCGAAGCCGGCGAAATAGTTCGCCGCACCGTTGAGCGGGAACATCGCATCAAGCAGTGCGACGCGTGATTCGCCGGGGCGACACCAGCGATAGCCGAGCCAGCGATTGGCCAACGCGATACCCATGCGATTCCAGCGCGGAATCGAGACCGGTTCGATGCTGACTGGCAAATCGGGTCGCGGGCGACGCCGCTTCACTTTTTCGTCGGCTTCAAGGCCAACGCGAATCACGCCACGACCGAAGTGGCCGGGCCGCGCGTCATGCCAGCCGTATAGCAAGGGCACGTTGGCCGCTTCGCGCAAAACCTGGGCCGCTTCGGCAAGATCGGCGACCGGCATGCGCCGAACAACGAAAGCATCGGGCGCGCGAACCAGTCGCAGGACGGCTGAAACAATCGTGCCGGTCAATCCGAAACCCGCGAACGTCGCATCGAAACGCTCGCTGTTTTCATCGGGACTGACGATCAACGCGCCCTGCCCCGGCAACCACAATTCAATCGCATCGACCCAGTTGCTGAAGCGGCCGTCGCGGGCTGGATTCTTGCCGTGCACGTCGGCAGCAATGCAGCCACCGATGCTCGCTGCCGGATGGCCTGGCGCGACCGGCACGTACCAGCCGTGGCCAATCAAGAACCGTTCGACATCGGCAATGCGCGCACCGGCTTCGACATGCAGCAAACCACGTTCGCCATCAAACGCCAGCAGGCGATTGAACTGGCCCATGTCCTGGCTGGTCGCGCCATTGCCAAAACTGGCCGCGACATACGACGCGCCCGACCCACGCGGCACGTAGGGCTGGTGTTCCGGCAATGCGCCGAGCAGGCGGTAGCGGTCGGGTTGTTGCAAGCGCGCCGTCGCGGCGAACTGGCGATCAAACGTGGTCAGGCGGGTTTCGGCGAGTGCAAAACCGCGTGGTTCCTTGGACATCGACATCATGTTCCCTGTGGCTGTTCGGGCGACGCCTCGTCGCGCTGTTCCTGGTCAGCGGCAAACAGCGCTTCGAGGTCGGTCACGGCGTCGCGTGCGGACTGCATGATCGCCGTCTCGTCGTCGTAGACCAGATGCTGACTCTTGAGCAGCGCGTCGTCGTGTGCTTCAAAGGTGCGCAATTGCTGCTGAATGGTCGCGCTCGCCACGCCCAGTGCGCCGAGCACTTGTTCGGTCATGCG
>JBATAQ010000003.1:0-6420 GCA_049661925.1 Dokdonella sp. | reverse complement strand
GACAGTTCGGTCCCTATCTGTCGTGGGCGTTGGAGGTTTGAGAGGGGCTGCTCCTAGTACGAGAGGACCGGAGTGGACGAATCCCTGGTGTTCCGGTTGTCACGCCAGTGGCACTGCCGGGTAGCTACATTCGGAAGCGATAACCGCTGAAAGCATCTAAGCGGGAAGCGCGCCTCAAGATGAGACCTCCCGAGACTTCAAGTCTCCTAAAGGAACCATGAAGACTACGTGGTTGATAGGTCAGGTGTGTATAGCAGCAATGCCGAGCTAACTGATACTAATGATCCGTGCGGCTTGATCATATAACTCCAAATCGCTTCACGACCTCGACGAACATCGTGGCGAAGCAGAATCAAAACCTTATTTACGTCTCAAGACCCTATGTGATGCGAGCGCTACTAGCGCAGCATCCGCCGTTTCCTTGGCGACCATAGCGGTGTGGTACCACCCGATCCCATCCCGAACTCGGAAGTGAAACGCACCTGCGCCGATGGTAGTGTGGTCTCATCCATGCAAGAGTAGGTCATCGCCAAGGGCCTCAAAAGAAATCCCCCGAGTTAATCCTCGGGGGATTTTTTTGTGGGTTCCAATTTAGAAGTTGGATCGAGGGTCCTGCCGTTTCGTGCTTATGCGCCCGGACCGCAATCGATGCAGTTCTTCGGCGGCTCGGGCGCCATGCCTAGCTGGGCGAGCAGGTGACGCAGAGCGGTGCGCAGGCCTTCTTCGATGACCGGGTGATAGAAGGGCATATCGAGAACTTCGGCAACCGTCATGCGCTGTTGCATCGACCAGGCCAGCAGATGGGCAAGGTGTTCGTTTTCCGGGCCTATCATTTCCGCGCCCAGCAGCAAGCCGCTGCGGCGTTCGCCGTAAACATGCAGCTTGCCGCGATTGGCCAGCATCACGCGGGCGCGGCCCTGATTTTCGAACGACACTTCGCCGGTTGCGAAATCAACGCCATCGGCTACGAGTTGTGCGTGTCGCTGGCCTGCGAACGCAATTTGTGGATCGCAAAACACGATCCCGATCGATTCGCGGCGAGCTTTTCGGAACACATCGGGATACACGGCGGCACTCTGGCCGGCGAGATGGCCTTCATCGTTGGCCTCATGCAGGATCGGACGGTCGTTGTTGGCATCACCAGCGATGAAGATGTGGCTATCGCCGGCGCGTGTGGTCTGCGCGTCATAGGCGGGCTTGCCGCGCGCATCGAGGCTGAGGCCGCTGTTTTCGAGCGTGAGTCGATCTAGGTTTGCCGTTCGGCCGGTGGCAGCAAGCAGATAGTCGAAGCGTTCGCTGATTGATCCGTTCGCGTCGACGAAATGTACGATGACCTGATCACCATCGCGATCAATGCGAACATTCTTCGCATCCAGACTGGTGGGCAATTCGCCACCAATTGTTTTCGCTGCGTACTCGCGGATCACGGGATCGCTTATCCCACCTATCCTGCCGCCTTGGCCGAACAGCCGCACACGCACGCCGAGCCGATGCAGAGCCTGGCCCAGTTCAAGACCAACGACTCCAGCGCCAAATACCGCGACCGAGGCGGGCAGATCTTGCCAGTCGAAGACATCGTTGCTGGTGATCAGTCGATCACCAGCCGGCTTGAACGCGTCGGGAATATTCGGCCGCGAGCCGGTGGCGATCACGATACGGTCCGCGCGTATCCGGTCGAAACGCGGTGCGCTGCCATCGAATGCGGATGAAAGTCTCAGCGTATGGGGATCGTCGAATGCCGCGTAGCCGCGAACTATATGCGCCGGGTCGAAGGTGTCAACGGCCTCAACAACGAAGCCAATGAAGCGATCACGTTCCTCGCGCACGCGGCGCATCACCGCATGGCCATCGACGCGACCGGCATCGCTGTGGATGCCGAACTCAGGTAGTGCTTGCAAACGATGGCGAGCTTCGGCCGGCGCGATCAACAACTTCGAAGGCATGCAGCCGACGCGTGCGCAGGTGGTTCCGAATGGACCACCTTCGATC
The DNA here is from genome assembly GCA_049661925.1 of Dokdonella sp. GTDB lineage: Bacteria > Pseudomonadota > Gammaproteobacteria > Xanthomonadales > Rhodanobacteraceae > Dokdonella. The sequence goes on along the minus strand of JBATAQ010000003.1, from coordinate 4,431 downwards.
AGCGCGATGCGCTCGCAGCGCTTGCGTACTTCGCGATAGGCGGCCATGCCGGCGGTTCCGCCGCCGATGATGACGACCTCAACGTTGTGGATATCCATGCGCGTTGTGTCCTCATATTGTCCGCTCCGACGACACTGTAGCGTGCACGTGATTGTCCGGTGCCATTGAGACGGTTTCCGTTAGGGAGACGCTGCGTTCCGGGGCGCTGCGGTAATACTGCGCCGGATTGCCGCGAGCGGCGCTTGGCCGTCAAACTGGATAGTGCCAGCGCGCTGGATAGTGCCAGTGCGTTCGCTGATACCGAGTTGTCGAAACAAGTCGTCAACATCAACCGGTGTGGAATAGTTTTTCGTTTTCGCGTAGAGGTCGGTCATGACGTTGCTAAGGGTCTCGGCGTCGCCGGCCGACATAACCTGATCCACGCTCAAATTGCTGGCGTTGCTATCGCTGCGTCAGCTGATGGCACGCAGAGCATCCTGCGCGCTAACGCGGTTGTCGGTGGCTAGCCGCAAACGCACATCGACCAGCAGTCAGAAGATCGCGGCACCCCAATACTTGCGACCCCAGGTTGGCGTGTTGTCCAGGCTCGGATCGCCGGGGACCGGCAAACCTTCGACATGCCTCGCGACGACCAGCGCCAGACCGATTCGCAGTCGAGCTGCCCTGCCTGCACACGGGCGATCAGCTCGACGTAGGTCGCATTGCCTTCCAGCAACCAAGCGCTGCGGCTGGCGACTTCCGGCAGGGCAAGGTGGCTCATTTCGTTGACCAGCACCCATTCCTCGCTGTACACCGCATCGGTCACGTCGCGGCTCATCTGCATGCGAATCGCCGAGCTGCCATAGCCACAGGTGGTGGCAGTGACCACGCGATCGCCTGTGCTCGCGACACCCAGGATGCCAACCTCGTCGACAAGAAAGCGTCCGAAATAGGTCGCAACGGCTTCAGCGCTGCGATGCACCCAGCGCAAGGCACGTTCGCGATCCACGTCAGTCACATCATCGGCGAAAACCATGTTGACGCGCCATCCGCCAACTTCCAGTGTGGAATGCAGTTGACTACGCAGGGCCGTGTAGATGCTGCGACCGCCTTGGTAACTATTTGCCGCTATGGCCGGAACGAGCAACGAAGCGCTGGCCGCAGCAAGCATCCAGCGAACGATTCGTGCCGGTCGAGAGCGCGTTGGGAGCGCGTGGTTGATTGAACGATTCAAAGGTTCGAGGCAAGTCACCAAAGGTCGTCTGATGTTCCGAGATCTGGCGTGAACATGGTGAACCTGCCATTCGCCGAGTATCCCGAGGCGAGTTCGTATTGCCCGCGTATTGCCCGCGCATTGCCCGAAGCATTCACCGGCTGGCCGCATCATCGGCGCTGTATCGACAGCTGAGGCGGCTGCAATGAACGCTTCAAATCGGGAGACGCCCATGTCTGTCACAACTGCATTCAATTCCGCCACGTTCAAGGTCTTCGCCATCGGCTTCCTCGCCTTGCTGATGTTGATACCGTTGGCGCAAGTCAACGACCTGGTCTACGAGCGCTCGCAACGCGCCGATACCGCAACAGCGACGATTGCCTCGCGATGGGGCGGCGAACAGATTCTGGGAGGCCCGGTGCTTGTGGTTCCAGTCCGCCAGCGCGTGCTGCGCGGCAACAAAGTGGAAGTTATTGTTGTGTACGAAACCATCCTGCCGGATCGCTTGATGATCGGCGGGCCGCTGTTACCAGAACTGCGCCGCTACGGCATCTACGACACGCCGGTTTACACGGCCAAGCTGCAACTGGAGGGCGCATTCATCGGTGCCGACTTGTTGGCGATTGGTTGTTCGGATTGCGAACCGCTGTGGGAACTTGCTGAGCTTCGACTGCCGGTCAGCGATGTTCGCGGCATTCGCGAAGTCGGCGACTTGTGGTTCGGCGACAAGGAATATCGATTCGGTCCAGGTAGCGGTGGCTTCGCCGGCATTGCGGCAGTTTCAACAGCGTTGCCGATGGCGGCGCCGAGCGATGGATTGACCTTGCCGTTCTCGATGGAGATCACCCTCGCCGGTACGCGTAGCCTCAGCCTGCTGCCTACGGCGCGGCAGACCACGGCAAATCTCAGCGCAACCTGGCCCGACCCAGGCTTTGATGGTGCGTTCCTGCCGGTGACGCGCAAAGTCGGTGAGCAAGGTTTTTCGGCGGAATGGAAGGTGCTCGATTTCAACCGACGCATTCCCCAGCATTGGCGCGAAGGCAACGACGAGTCCTTGCAACTGGCGTCCAGTGGTTTCGGGGTGAGTCTGCTGCAACCAGCGGCGACCTATCAGCAGAACACTCGCGCCGGGAAATACGGCCTGTTGTTCATCGGCCTTACTTTTGTCGCGTTCTTCCTGTTTGAAGTGTTGCGGCGCTGGCGCGTGCATCCGGTCCAGTACCTGCTGGTCGGGTTTGCGCTGTGCCTGTTCTACGTGGTGTTGCTGGCATTGTCCGAGCAGATCGGATTCGCCATCGCCTATGCCTGCGCCGCAGCGGTGGTGGTCGCGATGGTCGGTGGCTATGCGATCACGATTACTCGATCTCGGCGAGCGGGAGCATCGCTCGGCGCGGCGCTGGCGATGGTCTACGGCTTGCTCTACGCGCTGATTGTCAGTGAGGACTACGCATTGCTGACTGGGAGCATTGGTCTGGTGGTGGTGCTGGGCGTGGTGATGTACCTGACCCGACGCATCGACTGGTACAACCTGCAAACGGCGGGCATACCGGCGAATCAGTGAACTTCGCTATCGTTGTGCAGGCGAGCGCGCATTCGCAACGACGGAAACCACAGCATCCACAGCACGGTGACCACAAGGGTGCCGACGCCGCCGACGATGGCGGCCGGCACCACGCCCCACCATGCAGCGGTTATGCCGGATTCGAACTCGCCGAGTTGATTGGACGTGTTGATGAAGATGGAATTGACCGCGCTGACGCGACCGCGCATGGCATCGGGTGTTTCCAGTTGCACCAGCGCTTCGCGAATCACCATGCTGACCATGTCGAACGCACCGAGCGCGAACAGCGCAGCCAGCGACAGGTAGAATGATCGCGACAACGCGAATACCAGTGTCGCGATCCCGAATCCCGCGACGGACGCAAACATGATGTGACCGACCCGACGCTGCAAGGTGTGCCGCGCCAGCCACAGCGCCATCAACAAGGCACCAACCGCTGGTGCAGCACGTAGCAATCCCAGCCCCCACGGCCCGGTATGCAGAATGTCCTTGGCGAAGATCGGCAGCAGCGCCGTCGCGCCACCGAACAGCACGGCAAACAGGTCCAGCGACAAGGCACCGAGCACGACCGGTCGGCTGCGGATGAAACCGATGCCGGCGAACAACGAGCGGAACGTCGCCGGTTCGCGACGCGGTGGCGCACGTTCGTAGCGCAGTCGCCACATCAGGAAAGCGGCGATCAGGTACAGCACTGCCGCGAGCACATGGACCGCGCCCGGCCCCGCTACGTAAAGAAATCCGCCTAGCGCTGGACCGGCAATGGTCGCGGCCTGGCCAGCGGATGCATTCACCGCCATCGCGCGTGGCAGCAGTGCAGGCGGAACGAGGGCCGGCACCATGGATTGCATGGCCGGCCACTCGAATGCTTTGGCGACGCCGATCACGAAAACGATGCCGAGTATCCATGCCTCAGTCATCACGCCCATCAAAGTGCCGGCTGCGAGCACGGCGATTGCAACGCCTTCGATGCATTGGCAAACCAACGCGATACTTCGTCGCTCGAACTGGTCGGCAAGATGTCCTGCCGGCAGCGCCAGCAGCAGGGAAGGGATGAACTGGACCAGCCCGATCAGGCCGAGGTCGAGCGGATTATGAGTCAATTCGTAAATCTGCCAGGCCACCGCCACCGACAGCATCTGGAACGCGAAGCTGCCGGTCAGGCGCGAATACCAGAACCGGAAAAATGCCGGGTGGTTGCGCAGCGGTTCGGCAGCAGGATCGGCGTCGACGTGCATCGTGGCAGCGGGCAAGCGGGCGCGAAGTTTAGCCGATGGCAGTGCCAGGAAACTCGCAACTGGCACAGACTGCGCCGCAGTTTAGGCTCTGTTTTCCTACATTCTGATTGGACGTGATGCGCTGACGTCTGCGGCCACGCGATGAGAAGATTTGTTCCAGTCCACCGGGAAAAACGACATGCGCATCGCCACTTGGTTCTGCACCTCATTCGTTATTGTGTACTCGTGCTGCACGATACCGGCGACAACCGCTGACGCCGAGACGGTGTATCGCTGCGTCGGCGAGGATGGGCTGGTCGCGTTTCAGGACCAGCCGTGTCTTGCCGGACGCAGACAGAGCGTGCTCGACATCATCAGCCATGATCCTCCGGTTTCCTCTGTCGTGACAGAGACTGAAAAACCAGGCCGGCCAGTGCGCCAGCAAGCGGTCGGTGTGCGTCGAC
>JBATAQ010000002.1:0-2745 GCA_049661925.1 Dokdonella sp. | reverse complement strand
GGCAGGCAGCGTAAAGCCTCGATCAGTTCGGCCAGCAGCGGGCTGCTACTCATGTTTCAACGACTTCGTGTTTGGCAAGGGATGTGCGAGCACGTCAGAACGGCAGTTTGATGCCGGGCGGCAGGTTCATGCCAGCGGTGACGTCGCCCATCTTCTGCTTGGTCAGCTCGGCGATCTTGTTGATGGCGTCGTTGAATGCGGCCGCGACCAGGTCTTCGCCCATCTCGGAATCGTCCGCGAATGTCTGCTTGTCGATGTTGACCTTGCGCACTTCATGGCGACCGCTCATGGTCACAGTGACCAGGCCGCCACCAGCCTGGCCGATGATTTCCATGCGCGCCAGTTCTTCCTGATTGCGCTGCACTTCTTCCTGCATTTTCTGCGCTTGCTGCATCAAACCGGCGAGTGGTCCTCGCATGGGGTTCTCCTGTCGTGATCGACGTCGTCGCGGCAACGACGCCAAGGGTTATTGCGGGTTGGGCTGTACCGAGTCGGGAAGGATGCGCGCGCCAAAGTCTTCGACCAGCGAGCGCACCACCGGATCATTGCGAATGCCGTCCTCGGCCTGTTGCTGGCGGGCGGCATCGGCCTGTACGCGCTGCTCGGCCGGCGTGCCGCTGATGTCGCTGACAATCTCGAAGCTGGCCCGAACCGGTCGCCCCAGTGCATCACCCAATCGTTGTTCCAGCATCTTCGCCGCCGACCCCGTGGTCAGGTCCTGATGGCTGGCCTTGATGCGCAGCCGAACGTTGTCGCCTTCGATGCCAACCAACAATGATTGCCGAGCGAGCTCGCCGACCGGACCGCGCAGGTTGGCTTTCTCGATAAGGGTCGGCCAGTCGTCAGTGTCGTTGGCGATGGGCTTCACGGGCATCTCGGCCGCAGTCTCGGCGACGCGGTTGTGGCGCGTGCTTTCGTTGTGTGCGGAGTCTTCGTCGCTGGATGGAGCTTGATGCGCTGGCATTGGCATCGGCTTCGGCGCAGCAAGCTGCGATGGCGGCGTTCCCAGCACGGTGGCCTTCGCCGCAGCGGCGGCTGCACCCGGCGATGCGCCTGCTGGTTTGATCGGTGCAACAGTGCGCGCCGCAGCGGGACCAATAGCCGTCGCCACCTTGCCTGCGCCGCTGGCTTGCGGCGCGAACGCCAGCATGCGCAGCAGGCACATCTCGAATCCAACGCGCGCCGTCGGGGCCATCGGCAGGTCGCTGCGACCGCTGATCGCCATCTGGTACCAAAGGCTCACATCGCGCGCATCAACGCGTTCGGCCAATGCCGACAAGGCGGTATCGTCAATGCCACTGCTGCCAACCAGTTGCAGCAACTGCAAGCGATGCAACACACCAGCGAGTTCGTCGAGCACCATCGCGAAGTCGGGTGCAAACTCGGCAATGCGCTGCACTTCCTCAAGCAGGGCAGCGCCGTCGCTGGCGATCAGGGCTTCCAGCAAAACGACGACGCGACCGCGTTCGACCGTGCCGAGCATGGAACGCACATCCTCAGCGCGCAGGCTGCCGCCACCGAATGCAATCGCCTGGTCGAGCAACGACAGGCCGTCGCGCAGCGAACCATCGGCCGCACGCGCCAGCGCGTCGATGGCGGACTCATCGCCCGCGATGCCTTCCTCGCCGAGGATGTAGCTGATCTGGCCGGCAATCTGCTCGACGGTCAGCCGCTTCAGGTTGAACTTGATGCAACGCGACAGCACCGTCACCAACAACTTCTGCGGATCGGTGGTCGCGAGCAGGAACTTCACATGCGGCGGCGGCTCTTCCAGCGTCTTCAACAGCGCGTTGAAGGCTGCCTTGGACAGCATGTGTACTTCGTCAATCAGATAGACCTTGTAGCGGCCTCGATTGGGCGAGTACTGCGCGCTTTCGATCAGCTCGCGGACGTTGTCGATGCCGGTATTACTCGCGGCGTCGATTTCAAGCAGATCGATGAATCGACCGGCGTCGACTTCGGTGCAGATGCCGCACACGCCGCACGGCTCCGCCGATTCGCCGCGCTCGCAGTTGAGCGACTTGGCGAAGATGCGCGCAATCGTCGTCTTGCCCACGCCACGCGTGCCGGTGAACAGGAAGGCGTGATGCACGCGGCCGCTCTCCAGCGCATGCGATAACGCCCGCACCACATGTTCCTGCCCGACCAGTTGGCCGAACGTGCGCGGGCGCCACTTGCGGGCAAGGACCTGATACGACATCGAAGATTCCAGGAGACGGCTGACGATTGTGCCAACTTCGGGGCGGGGTGGCCAAACGACAAGGTAATCGCAACGAAAGTTGTCTGTATCCAACGCGTCCGGTATCCTCCGCGCCCCTTCACCGTTCCCCGAAACGCCAGTTTCGACCGCTGAAGTCCAACACCGGAGAGATGTCCGAGTGGCTTAAGGAGCACGCCTGGAAAGTGTGTATACGGTTCATCCCGTATCGAGGGTTCGACAAATCTGCCAGGAGCAGATTTGGACAGCCGCAGGCTGGCCCGAGCGGCAGCGAGGGTGAGCCCCAGGGAGGGGGCGAACAATCCCTCTCTCTTGCATCATGGCCACAACGTATCGCAAGAAGTCGCAAGGTCTGCGACACCTCAGACACGCCTGCGCAAGTTCGGCCGCCTCGAAAGACAAGTTGTCTGCGCCGGCCACGTCCGCTATTCTCCGCGCCCCTTCGTCGATCCTTCGACTACTTGACGAAGTCCAACACCGGAGAGATGTCCGAGTGGCTTAAGGAGCACGCCTGGAAAGTGTGTATA
>JBATAQ010000001.1:0-3617 GCA_049661925.1 Dokdonella sp. | reverse complement strand
CTTCACAACAGCGGAGCTGGTCAACCTCTGGAGGAGATTCCACCGGTGGTGCAACGCCGAACGAAGATCGAAACGGCAGCGTTTGTTGCGGTGGAATCCGCGATGTGGGTTGACCAGCTCCGCTGTTGTGAAGCGCCTCACCCTACAAAGGCACTTGCATCCAGATTTAACTCCGTGACTACTCGTTGTCAGTCGACGCGTCGATGCCGATCAACTCGTCGTTCTCATCGACGCTCACGCGCAACTCGATCGGCCGACAGCAGACCGCGCAATCCTCGATGGTCATGTGCGAGCCTTGCGAAAGGTCGACGGCGCTTTCATAGCTCTCGCCGCAATATGGGCAATGGATGACAACGGGTTCGATCATTGCTTTCTCGACTCAGGGCAGAAACAAGCTGACGAGATTGTTGAGCAAGCGCCGACCCTCGTCAGTTGGGCGCAGCACGCTGTCATCGGATTCCAGCCAACCACGACGATGCGCTTCGGCTATCGGCGCTGCAATGATCTCGAACGATAGCCCGCTGCGCTGCGCAAACCAGGTGATCGGCACACCGGCATTCAAGCGCAACGCATTCATCATGAACTCGTAGGGCAGATCGACAACCTCGACGACATCGTCGCCACCAGTCCGTGCGGATTGATCCGCAGCAGCAAGATAGCTGCGCGGCAAACGCTGTTTCCAACGTCGCTTGACTGTGCCTTCTTGCGCATCGCTCAGCTTGCCATGCGCACCCGCGCCAATACCGAGGTAATCACCAAACTGCCAGTAGTTGAGGTTGTGCCGGCACTGTCGATCTCCACGCGCGTAAGCCGACACTTCGTACTGCGCGAATCCCGCCGCGGACAATGCCTGCTGGCAACTTTCCTGCATCGTCCATGCGCTGTCTTCGTCAGGTAACGGCGGCGGCGATGCAGCGAACGGCGTGTTCGGTTCCAAGGTCAACTGATAATGCGAAACATGGGTCGGTTGCAGCGCAACCGCGCGTTCGATGTCATGCAGCGCTTGCGCTTCGGTTTGCTCGGGCAGCGCATACATGAGATCGACGTTGATGTTGGCAATGCCAGCATCCTGCGCCTCGCGCACCGCGCGTTCCGCCTCGACCGCGGAATGGATGCGACCCAGCCGCTGCAACTTGGCATCGTCGAAGCTCTGGATACCAAAACTGATCCGATTGACGCCTGCGCTGCGATAGCCGTCGAAGCGGCCATGCTCGACCGTGCCGGGATTGGTTTCCAGCGTCACCTCTGCATCGGATGGCAACGCGATTCGCGACGTAACGCCATCAATGATCCGCGCAATCGCATCCGGCGCGAACAGGCTCGGCGTGCCACCACCAAAGAAGACGCTGTGCAACGGTCGCCCAGCCAGCGCTTGAGCAAACGCCTCGATGTCGCCATCAAGATCAGCCAGCAACGCCGCCACGTACTCATCCACCGGCAGTCCGTCGCGCTGCGCATGCGAGTTGAAATCGCAATACGGACATTTCTTCACGCACCATGGAATATGGATGTACAGCGACAGCGGCGGGGAAAGCATCATCGATCTATTCCTTCGCGGCATTTCATGGCGTCAAGCGCCTGCCAACGCAATCCGCAACGCGGCCAGTGCCTTGCCACGGTGGCTGATGCGATTCTTTTCTTCGGCGGGCATTTCGGCCGCGCCCAATCCACACGCCGGATCGAAGAACAAGGGATCGTAACCGTGGCCGCCATTGCCGCGCGGTGCGTGCAGGATGGTTCCGTGCCAGCGACCTTCGGCGATTAATGGCGATGGGTCATCTGCGGACTGGAGCAGCGCGAGGCTGCAATGGAAATGCGCGTCGCGCTTGCCATCGGGAATGTCTCGCATCACGTCGAGCAGTTTGCAATTGTTCGCCGCCGCATCGCCGTGAATTCCGGCGTAGCGTGCCGAATAGAGACCGGGCGCGCCGCCGAGCGCTTCCACGCATAGACCGGAATCATCGGCCAGTGCCGGCAAGCCGGACAAGCGCGACGCGTGACGCGCTTTCAGGATCGCGTTCTCGACGAAGCTGAGGCCGGTTTCATCAGCATCATCGATGCCGAGTTCGGATTGCGCGACCAGTTCGATGCCACTGTCAGCAAGCAGCTCGCGCAGTTCCAGTAGCTTGCCGGCATTGCTGCTGGCGAGGACGACACGCTGCATCAGCGACCTGGGGATGCTCTGATCAACCAGGCACATATGGCACCGCATCGCCTGCGCGCAGAACCTGCCCTCGACCTGATCGGGGGTCAAGGCGCGGCGGCGAAAGCAGGCTGGCCGTCTGTTGAGCTGTCGCAACGCGGAGCCGCGCGCAGGCGGTGCGGCCCAACCGATTGAGTTTGTTGAAGGGTGATGTCCGAAAGGCCCTCCGGCCGGCGCGCGCGGCTTGCCCAGGCGGCCAGCCTGCACTGCGCCACACACACCACCCAGAGAACCTTTCGGACATCATGCCATCTGCGCCTGGTTGATCAGAGCATCCCTAATGCCGCCTGCTGCATCGCGCAGAGTTCGGCGATGCCTTGTTCGGCCAAGGCGAGCATCGCATCGAGTTCGTCGCGTCGGAATGCGTGGCCTTCGGCGGTGCCCTGCATCTCGATGAAGCCGCCGCCGTCATTCATCACGACATTCATGTCGGTGTCGCAGTTGGAATCTTCGGCGTAGTCGAGATCGAGCACGGGCGTGCCTTGGTAGATCCCCACCGAAACTGCCGCGATGGCACCATGCACCGGGTCACGTTTGATCGCACCGCGTTTTTGCACCGTGGCGATGGCATCGATCAGCGCAACGTAGGCGCCCGTGATCGCTGCGGTGCGGGTGCCGCCATCCGCTTGCAGTACATCGCAATCGAGGGTGATGGTGCGTTCGCCGAGTGCGGCGCGATCCACGCAGGCACGCAGGCTGCGACCGATCAGGCGCTGGATTTCCATCGTCCGTCCGCCCTGTCCGCCGCGTGCGGCTTCGCGCTGCGAGCGCGTGTTCGTTGCACGCGGCAGCATGCCGTATTCGGCCGTGATCCAGCCTTCGCCCTTGCCGCGCAAAAAGCCCGGCACCTTTTCTTCGACGCTGGCCGTGCACAGCACTTTGGTGTCGCCGAAACTGACCAGCACCGAACCTTCGGCGTGGCGCGTGTAGTGGCGTTCGATGCTGACGGCGCGAAGTTGATCGGGCTGGCGGCCTGATGGTCGGCTGATGCTCATGCGGTTGGGTGCCTTGGAAAAGTCGGAGGGATGCTCTGATTAGCCCCACGTAGTCGACATGATGTCCGAAAGGTTCGCGGATTGAGGTGCGTGGCGCAGTGCAGGCTGGCCGCCTGGTCAAGTCGCGCCCGTCGATCCGCGAACCTTTCGGGCATCACCCTCTCTTGCAAAATCAATTTGTCGGTGTCGCCTGCGCGGGGTCGATAAGAGCATCCCTAGTTTACATGGCGTCACTGCGACGCCTTTTACAGGGGCAGGTATATCTCGGCGATGCAGCCGCTGCGATCTTCGCGATCAAGCAAGGCGAGATTGCCACCGTGGCCTTCGATGATCTGCCGCGCCAGCACCAGACCAATGCCCGAACCGCCGGGTTTGGTGGTGAAGAACGGCACGAAAAGATTTTCGCTGGAAGGTCGACC